>JAPYTP010000003.1:45978-47552 GCA_029941885.1 Myxococcota bacterium | reverse complement strand
GCCGATGCCGATGCCGATGCCGATGCCGACGGAGGTCGGCGAGGATCATGCGAAGTCGATTCGCGCGCTCTTCGACTTGAAGGGTCGCTTCGATACGCTGGACGCCCTCACCGCTCCCGAGAACATGCTCGTTCAGGATCACCGCATTCGGGCACTCGGCCTCGTTCAATCGATTCGTTCACAGCTCGAAGTCCGCCGCACCGACCTCGACGACAAGACCTACGAAGACCTCGCGAATCATCTCGTCCTCGTCGAAGCCCGGATCCACGGGCCTGCTTCGCAGCCGGGCCGATCGGGCACGATTCGGATCGCCGATGCACGACGCACGGTGCCCATTCGAGGAGGATCGACTTCTCCCGCAGCCCCTGCACCCTTCGAGGTCGCCGATGCGCCTCCGGTCCGCCCCTTCGTGGTGAATGTCTCGGACTCCTGTCCGATCGGCACCGAGCTCCAAAGTCGGACGGGCGACAAGGGCGAAGAGGAGTGGTGCCAACAGCTCGAGCAATACGGCGGACTGCGCCACGGATGGTACGCGCGCTACTTCGAAGGCGGCCAGCCGGAGCAGGTCGGCGAGTATCGCAACGGCCTGCGTGTCGGCGTGTGGTCCCGCTTCTATGGCTCCGGCGAGGTCCGCGCCCAGGCGGAATTCGAAGAGGGCCTTCAGCACGGATGGCTGCTCTCATTCGACGAGAATGGCGAGCGAAGAAAGGCAGTGCGCTTCGAACAGGGCGCTGCCATTCGCTGATTCCGGTCGGAGCCCATCCATCGAAAACCGGATGACCCCCTAGGGCCAAGACACCAGCTCGACAAGGTTGCACCCCGCAGAACCCGCAAGTCAGTGGAATCGCGAAGACAACTCCTCAACTCTTGCCGGCACCTTTCGTTGACGACCAAAGAGTCCAGTCCCAATGCACGTCTGCCACGCAGAAGTTGCGCAGACGTGACCTGGGTCTGACGGTTCGGTCGGGAGAAAAACAGCCCCGCCTAATCCGTCTCGTGTACGTCGGCAAAACATTCTGGACAAGGACGGCTCTTCGCTAAGAGACAGTTTGGTTTCTGATTAGGCCGTCGTGCTGTTGACCTGGTGGATGCTGCAAAAAAGGATGGCGACGCCGGAAGGCAAGCTGATCTGGCATCAGGCACAGATGCGTCTCCCGCTGATCGGATCGCTCGCTGCGATCATGCTGCGAATGACTTCGACGCAGCAAGCCGGGGGCGCGGCTGCGATCCTCGGCGCAGGCGCCAATTGGGCTGCCCGGAGCGGTATCGACTGGGCAATCAATCGCTCGGTCGCCCTCGGAGGCTGCCCGGCTGCCACGACCCCGCTCGCCCTTACAGAGGGTACTCTCTCGGGTTTCCGTGTCGTCGTGGGCTGTGCGTCGACGAGCCATTTCGAAGGTCTCAGCGAGCGCACCAGCCTGTCGATCCAATCCGAGGCGACCTTCGGTGTCCTCGGAACCCGGGATTTCGTTTTTCGCGAGCTTCAGGCGTCGGCGGTCCTCTCGGAACCGCGGAGTCGCAGGTCCATTGCGAGCGAACACGTTCGCATTATGACCCGACTGCGCCCGACTGCG
>JAPYTP010000003.1:4797-45878 GCA_029941885.1 Myxococcota bacterium | reverse complement strand
CCCGACTGCGCCCGACTGCGTGGGCGGATGCACGACGCTCGCCGGAAAAGGCGGTTCTCGGACTCCGTGCACAAAAAACCCGCCAACCGTTTGGTAAGCGGGATTTTTGAAGTCGATAGAACAATTGTAGCACAGGTCGGATTTTCCGCAACCCCCGCCCTGTCGATCGTCACCGATCCCCGAATCTTCGTTCCAATGGGCCCCTCACGCACCCATCACTCGCCCATATGCGGCGCAAATGGGCTCTTCCGGAGTGCATCGATTTCCCATCGAATCGAGAGCGTCATCACTTCACCCTCGGGAATCTTCGCGCTACCGTGCGCCCCCCATGCTCATCCACAGCGACTCGGATCCCCGAGCAGTCCGCCGATCCACCGGGCCGCGGCGAGCAATCGCGATCTCGTGCGCCCTCGCCACGCTGCTGATCTCGGGCTCAGCCATGGCGCACGGACGCAGTGTTTCCTACTCGAATTGGGAGATCCACGCTGCGGGCGCACAGGTGACAGTGCGGCTGAAGCTGCTCGAACTGAGTCGCCTCGGGCCACAGGCGCTCCCGCCCGGAAGCATCTCCGCCGCTGGGCCCCCAGGCACTCCGGACCTTCCGGCGCGCGCCTTCCCAACCGAACTCCTCCTGATCGCCAACGGCACACCCTGCCAGCCGGACCCCATCGCGGAGCGTCGCCCCGACGAGCCCGGGTGGGTACGGTATCAATGGCAGATCAGGTGTCCCGAAAATGCGGAGCAGCTTGCGATTCGCAGCCAGGTCCTGCTGGCGGTCGCCCCCTCCCACATGCATTTCGCGCGGGTGCGCTTCGTCGACCTCTCGGACCGTGTCCGAGAACAGGTGCTGACCGAGGCCTCGCCCGAGTTCGTCCTTCGCCAGTTTGGTGAGGGGAAGACCGACTCGCCCAGCGGAAGCCAGCTCTCCGACTATCTCGTGCTCGGGATCGAACATATCCTGACCGGTTGGGACCACCTGGCCTTCGTGTTCGGACTGCTCCTGCTCGCCACACGGCTCGGAGAAGTCGCGCGGCTCATCACCGGTTTCACCCTGGCACACAGCCTGACGCTCGCCCTCGCGGTCCTCGAACTCGTCCATCCTCGCGCCGCCGCCGTCGAAGTCGTGATCGCGTTTTCGGTCGGACTCGTCGCCATCGAGAAGGGTTGGCTCCTCTCCGGGCGGCCAAGAGTCATTCCGGCAATGGTCCTGGCAGGACTGATCATTCTCGCGCTCGCTTCCCTCGCGGGCATCGCGACCGTCCCGTTCATGACCATCGTGGGCCTCGTCGTATTCTCGGGATGTTATTTTGCGCTGATCGGCCAGTCCGAGAGCGACTGGCTGCGGGTATGCCTGACCTTCGCCTTCGGACTCGTACACGGTTTCGGCTTCGCCGGCGTCCTGGTCGAGATGGCCCTCCCCGCGGACCGACTCGTCCCCGCATTGCTCGGATTCAATCTTGGCGTAGAGGCGGGTCAGATCGGGGTCGTATTGATCCTGTGGCCACTTCTCTTCGCTGGCCGCCGCATGGCGGGACCGCGTTTATCCCGATTCGCGAGCGAACTCTCCGCGGCGGGCTTGTGTGGACTCGGGCTCTACTGGCTCGTCGATCGGGCGTTCTCCGCATAGCGGCGTCGACTTGCGGACGACTTGCATGTCGCCAGACGCGAACCAGGCGATCGTTCCTCACATTGGGCCGAAAATTGGCCGATACGATCGACATGCCGAGAGCGGACCGCAATGATCTTGAAGCAGTAGTCGGGCAACCCAGTGGCAATTTCGAAAGTCTGGCCGAAGCCGAGAGTTCATCCGAATGGAACGGCAACGAGCGGCGCGTCCTCGACCGTCGGAACTCACCGACCCGCCCCTGGGCCAACTGGCTGACTCCGCTGCGCCGAGAGCGTGGGCGCCGAGACAGCGACCGTTCGGGGTATGTCGATCGATATACGAAGCGCGACGTAGCGCTCCTGCTCTCTATCTTCCTGCTGAATGTCGGTGACGCCTTCTTCACGATGCTCTGGCTCGAGCGTGGAGGAAAAGAGGCCAACCCGGTGATGGACTTCTTCCTCGACATCGGTCCCAGCGCTTTCCTTGCCCAGAAATGTCTCGTCGTCGGTTTCTGGCTGCTCATTCTGGTCGTTCACAAGAACTTTCGGTTCGCCCGAGTCGGGCTCCACGCGACGCTCTGCGTGTACACGCTCTTGATGCTCATTCACTTCAGCATCGTCGCCCTCGATATCAGTCCGCCTCCCGAGGCCGACGTCACGGGCGTGAGGATGATCCAGGAGACGACCCTCCCGAGTCGGGACACAGCGTTCGATGCCCTCGATCCCCATGGCACCACGAGGATCGAGATCATGCCCACCCGAAGCATCGTCAGAAGAGTCGCCCCACCAACATCGGAATGACCGGCTCGACGCGAAGGATTCGCGTCCCGAGACCCACCGTCTCGAAACCAATTCCCCGCAGCCGCTCGATCTCGTAGTCGACGAATCCGCCTTCGGGCCCAACAAAGAGTGTCACGGGCGCGTTCACGTCATGTGGGCAAAGCGAATCCCCGCTGGGGTGCGCCAACAACGCCCGCCGCCCGTCGATCCAGGTCGGCAGCACATCCGCAACGAGCGACTCGAAATACCGATGCAGGGTCACCACCGGCGGGATGGTGTCGCGCGACTGCTCGATCCCCAGGAGCAGGCGTGCCCGAATCTCCTCCTCCTCGAGGACATGACTCTGCCAGAAACTCTTCTCGGTCCTCGCGGTTCCCGCGACGAGCAGACTCTCGATTCCGAGACTCGCGATCGTGGAGAGCAGACGGCGGAAGACCGGGGGTCTCGGCAGGGCCAACACGAGACGAAGCGGGAGCTTCGTGGGTGGCTCCTCTGCGAAGGAAACCTCGAGATCGAGATGCTCGCGGTCGAGTTCTAGAATGCGGCCCATTCCAAGACGGCCACCGATCAGCCCCACACGCAGTGTGTCACCTACGCATGCGCGTAGGATCTCGTCCGCGTGCCGCCGACGGCGACCGGTCAATCGCACGCGTCCGCTGTCGAGATCGAGCTCGGAATCTTCGATCAGCAGACAATTCATTGCGATCGCCTCCATCCGCGACCGGCCGAGCGACTGCTAGAGTCCCGTGTGTGAGTGATTCCGACCTCTTCGAAACGACCTCCGAAGCCGAAACCGCAGGCATCCGTGTCGGCGTCGTCGCACGCTACTCGCCTGAGTACAGCAGTCCCTCGTCGAGCCGTTGGTTCTTTCTCTACACGATTCGAATCTCCAACGAGAGCGACGGGGCCGTTCAGCTGCTGAACCGGCACTGGACGATCGTCGACGGCACCGGCCACAGCGAAGAGGTGCACGGCCCCGGAGTCGTCGGAGAGCAGCCGATCCTCGAACCCGGCCAGGCGTTCGAGTACACCTCGGGGTGCCCCCTCTCGACGCCCTTCGGTTCGATGGCGGGAATCTTCGACATGCAGCGCGCGGACGGCTCGCCTTTCGAAGCGGAGGTGGCGTGCTTCGAGCTGATCCAGCCGGGCTCGATCCACTGACCCCAGTGGAAATACTCCCGAACGCACACGCCTGCGTCGAGCGGCGTGAGAAGCTATCGCTCGGCAAGAGAGGTCCGCTTCTCCCCTGCGCATCAAACGCCCAGCCGAGCGGCCAGTACGGGTAGGTCCATTAGATTATCGAGCGCGAAGTCCGGCGGCGGACCCTCGTATCTTGCCATTGCGGCTTCCGGATCCGCGATTTGCCGGGTGAGCCACACGGTCTGCATGCCTACCTCCGCGGCGCCCTGCACGTCGGCGCGCAGATTATCTCCGACGTGGAGAATCTCGCAGGCGGCCACGCCGAGGGACTCGACGACCGCTTCGAATATCTCCACCCGCGGTTTGCGAATGCCCATTTCTTCCGAGATCACGATCGAAGAGAGATGCGGAAGGAAGGAGGCATCGCGAAGGATCGCGCGCGCGGTTTCGGCATGCGAGAAATTCGAACAGATCGCGAGCCGGTACTCGACGTCGAGCGAGGCCAGCACGGCTTCGTGATGCGGAGGCACCGAGACTGCCGACTGCAACACTCCCATGTGCACTTCCGTGAGGGCCTGCCCGAATGACAGTACATCGGGCTGGCCGAGCCGGGTCCCGAGAGCCGTAAATCGATCGAATGTCGAGAGTTCGATGCCCTGGTCGATCGTTTCGACCCGGAGCTCCCTGTCGACTGCTTGCATCCGATCTGCGAACTCGGCGAGCCCGAGTACGACGCCGAACTCCTCGACCGCACGAGCGTGTAGCCCGGGAGTCGTTGCGCCCACGCGCCGACCCTCGACTTCTACCGGCGCAAGCCGATCATGATTCTGATTTACCAGCGTGTCGAAGAGATCGAAGGCGATCCCGCGAATCACGATTCAGGATTCCCTCAGGAATTCGCTTTGAGGGCCGCGTCGATCAAGCGCTTGAAGTTCGGGAAGGGCTGCGCGCCCGAAAGAAACTTGCCGTTGATGAAGAAGGATGGAGTGCCGGTCACGCCCAACTTGCTCGCCTGCTTCAGATCGTCATCGATTCGCTTCTGCACATCGGACGCCGAGATGTCTTTCGCGAAGCGGTCCATGTCGAGCCCGATTTCGCGCGCATAGCGATCCAGGGTTCCCACGCTCAGATCACGCTGACTCGCGAAAATCCGATCGTGCATCTCCCAGAACTTGCCCTGGCGATGCGCCGCCTCGGAGGCGGCATGGGCCTGGGGCGCCTGCGCATGGATCGACAGCGGCAGGTGCTTGAAGGCGATCCGCACCTTGTCCCCGTATTCCTTTTCGATCTGGGCGAGGGTCGGTGTGACGCGCTTGCAGAAGGGACATTGGAAATCCGACCACTCCACGATCGTCACGACCGCGTCGTCGCCGCCCTTGATCGGCGCACCGGTGATGTCCACGTCGTACTCTCGGTTGGCATCCGGCCGATTCGGACGCGAGGGTCGCGCCGCGCCCGCCGGTGCGGCGGCCAATTCGAGATCCTCGAGGGCCGCCGCCGCAAGTTCGATCTGGTCTGTCGTCCGATCCAGCGAATCCGCTACGAAAAAACTGCCGCCGATGATCGAAAAGCTGACCAACAAGGCCGCGATGATAATCGCCCGCCCACTCGTACTCTCTGCCACGTTTAGTTCTCCCTGCTTTCTCGAGCCCCGACTCATTCGCGGGGGGGGGGGGCCATGCCGGCTCTTCGGCTGGCGCATGGTACGACCCCTTCGCTTCCCCTTCGACCCCGGAGCGATCCGTGATGAGTGGAATCCCCGGGGACCGACGAATTGTACGCATCGTTACCCGAATTGATACTTTTTTCTCCCAATTCGGAATGAAAACGTTGATAATGCACGCCAGAGCCATTGCGGGCCCCCCTGGTTCACGAGCCCCTTCGTTCAGAATTCGGATCTGGCGAAGCGTGAGAGCGTGAATCAAGGCAGACCAGGGGGGCCCGTCCGTTATCCGCTCCGGCTCGGCGGTCGCGGCAGTCGGTCCCCGTGGCCACCCTTCGCCTCTCAGAGTTCGTGCCGGAGAATTCGCCGCAACTCCGGCGCCCGGGCCCGCACCTGCCGAGCGACCCGCGTCATGCGACTCTGGATTCGAGCTGGGTTCGATCCATCTTCACGCGCGATTTCGGCGAGGGTATGCCCTGAGGCCACCGCCAGCAGGAGGCGTCGATAGCGCTCGTCGAGTGCCTCGAAGCGCCGCTCGATGACCCGCCAACGGACGCGGCGGTCGACGTTGCTCTCCGGGTCTTCGGCGACGTGACCGAGCAGCCATTCCGGCGCGGCGGCTTCGATGGCCCCGCCCCGGTCGAGTTCCACCGGGTCGCAGTGCGAATGATTCGAAAGATGAGTCAACAGCTGACGAGCCTCATCGATCACGGCGCCTTCGATGCGTCGCGACACGTAGGCGGACAGCTCCCGCTCGTGCGCTTCGGGGCGACGGTTGCGGAGTGCCTTGAACAATCCCCAGTAGCCCGCCGAGATCAGGTCATCGCGCCAGGCCGAAGCGAACCCGAAGCGGCGTTCGATCCGCAAGGCAAAATAGCGGACACGATGATCGAAACGGAGGGTCAGTTCGGCGAGTTCGACGCCGGAGGGCTCGCAGCACGCAGATCCATCGGTCGGTTCGGATGCTCTCATCGGCCGCAGGGTGTCCGAAGTCCCAACGCGATGAAGTGACGGCACTCACAGCCAGTCGGATCGTCGGCGGCCGAGGAAACGCTCGATTGTCTGTCTAGCCAGCGTCGGGCTCGATCTCGGTCAATGCGCGCAGGATATCAGCTGCGGTCTGAATCCGATCTTCGGGTCGTTTCTCGAGGAGATGAAGGATCAGACTGGACAGCTCCACCGGGAGATCCGGCCGCAGCGACTGCGGATCCGGCACGGCAGTATGGCGATGGTGATAGCCGACCTCACCCGAGTCGAAGGGAACCGAGCCGGTCGCGAGTTCGAAGAGCGTCACGCCCAGGGAATAGAGATCCGAGCGGTGATCGACGTCGTGTCCAAGCACCTGCTCCGGCGACATATAGTAGGGTGTGCCACTGACCAGAGTCGTCGCGCCGCGAACTTCCTCCAACACCTTCGCAAGACCGAAGTCCATGATCTTCACCACGCGATCAGCGGTGACGAAGAGATTGGCGGTCTTGATATCGCGATGGACAACGCCCTGTCCGTGCGCGTAGTCGAGTCCCCGACATGCCTGACGTGCGATCCCCAGCACATTCGAAGGTGAGAGCTGTCCCCGCTCGTAGAGGATCGTCTGCAGGGGCTGACCCTCCAGAAGCTCCATCGTGATGAAGAACTGGCCGTTCTGCTGATCCGCATCGTAGACCGTCACGATATTCGGGTGATTGAGGCGCGCTGCCGACTGCGCTTCGCGCAGGAATAATTGCAGCGCGCGTGGATGGTGGCGACGCAGGCCTTCGGGCAATCGCTTCAGCGCGACGATGCGATCCAGTCGTGTATCCCGGGCGCGATACACCACGCCCATCCCCCCCCGACCGATCTCTTCGAGCAGATCGTAACGGACGTCCCCAACGAACGCGGTCGCACCGCCATCGCCGTGCCGGCTTCCCGAGTTGAAGAGATGGCCCGTAGCGCTTCGCTGTTTGCGCAGGGTCTCGATCCGCGCCGCAATATTCGGAAAGGTCGGCTCCCGACGGCGCAGATCTTCGAGAACATCGAGCGAACGTTCGACATGCCCGGCCTGTTCCCAGAGTTCCGCCATCCGAGAATAGGCATCGGCGGTCGCAAACGCCGGGCGGAAGGTCGCTATGTGTTCGTCGAGCTTCCCCGCCGCCAGATCGTAGTGGCCCTCCGTTTCGAAGGCCTCCGCGAGGAGCGCACACGCCTCGCGGAAATTGTCATTCGTCGGCTCGACTCTCTGGAGCAGTCTGATCGCGCGGGGTCGCTGGTTGTGTTCGAGTGCGAGTTTGGCTGCGGGAAAGACATCTCCATAGCGTTCGAGTGCCGTCAACCAACGATCGATGGCCCCTGATTCGCGATAGCAATCGATCGCGCGCTCGTAGTCCAGCGCGCGCTCGAAACAGCTACCGGCGTTCAGGATCTGTCCACCCCGCCGATGCGCATTCGCGGCTTCCAGCCAGTCTTCCGCCTGTTCGAAGAGCGCAGCCGCTCGAGCCAGATCACCTTGCTCGAGCCGCAGTTGTGCCGCGGCGTGGATGTCGCCCGCGGACTCGTAGAAATCGGCCGCGCGAGCCGCCTCACCGGCGGCATGATGTAGATTCGCGAGCAACCGGAAGCCCAATTCCGCCTGCCCGTCGCGCTCGAGCGCGCGTGCAACCGCGGGAAGGTCGCCGGTCAGATACGGGATCACCGCGGGTGGACACCCTTTGAAGACGGCGTCGGCCTCGAGCACATCGAGCCTCTGCGAGGAAGGTCTGAAGCTCACGACTTCGAGCGGCTGATCGAAAACCCGATCGCCGCACCCCACGAGCAGGTGATAGTCGCCCTTGGGCAACAGGATTCGAATGGCGCCACCCGTGGCCGCGCGGGGCTTGTCGATAAACCCGGGGACCGTGACCTGCGCCTCGTCGGCGGGCCGATCCCCCCAGACGAAACGAAGGTCCACCGGGCTGGTGGACGGGTAGACATCGAACTCGATGCGAATGGTTCGCCGATGTCGTACCCGGACGATCTTCTCTCGACGAATCCTCCCGAGAATCTCGTCACTCTCGGGATCGAGCAGAAGACCGTCGACGATGATGTGGAAGCGGCCCGTGAAGAGGCGCTGGAATTGCGTCTCTCTGGACACCATGTGGTGTTCCTTGCGCGTCGAAGGGCCACCCTTCCGAATCTGAGCCTCTGTGAGCGGCTCTGGCAATTGACGGCGTCCACCGCGCAACCGCACCCGGAACACGCCCCGCAGTTCTTCGGGATATTCGATCGTGACGGCGACATCCCCGCGCTGGCGCAACAGCGCGCCGATCGCGAGCAGGACCAGCAAAGCGACCACGACGAAGACCGTCGAACGGAGCTGTTCCTCGCGGACGAAGCGATGGGCGAAGGGCAGGAGCCGATCGCTCAGGAACTCGGGAAGTCGGCGGGCTGCCGCCGCGACGCGCGGATCGAATTCCTCCCAGCCGGGCTCGATCGAAAGGACCGGCCAGGCTCGGTACGAACCCCGGTTTTTCGAAAGAGCCGAGACCTCGAGCGAGAGTTGCAGCCCGGCACTCGCCTCCGAAAGCGCAGGCGACTCGGGTGCGTGGGGCATCAACGCGTCGACGATCGATAGCGCCTCGACCACGCGACCTTCTCTTGCGTAGAAGCCCGCCAGGTCGTATCGGAAGCGGATCTGATCCGATGCCCGGCCGGAGGCATCGAGACCGCGCAGGAAGGCACGCTCCGCGGCCGTCGCATCTAAAGAGCGGGCAAGATTCGCGGCGAGCCCGTGCCAGACATCGACCCCCACGACATCGCGGCCGTCGACGATGCCGGCGTAGGCGCGCGCCGCGGCTGCGGATTCACCCGCCGCTTCGAGCAGGCGCGCCGATTCGGCTGCCGCGCGTCGGAGGATCGCGGCACGCGCGGAGGTCCGCGCATTTCGCGCGCCGGCCAAGACCCCATCTCGGGCAACCAATTCCGCCTCGAGACGATCGATCACGAGCCGACGTCGTTCCGTATCCCGTGTGATCGCAATCTCACGCCATGGGCCCACTTCGAATGCGGCGATCGCTTGCAGTCCATCGAGTCCCGGCTCGAGCCAACGCCAGGGGCCGCGAAGGGCGTCGAAGGCCGCTCCCTCCGACGCTGTGGGTTCGGAAGACGCTGTGCCCACGAGACAGATCAATCCAAAGCACGCGAGAAGTCCGACCCAGAGTGCCCGGGGGCCGCGAGCCTGCGTCGATTCGAGCGCCACGTTTTCAGTGCGCCAGCCGCCGACACTGCGTCCGAGCGTATGGGTCCGCGCTCCCCGGCAACGGAGAGTCATCATCGCGGGTGGGGATGTCTGTCGGGTACCCAATTCGTGGGTCGGCCTCACGCCGCCTCCACATTCCGACGGATTCTCAGCGTGGACCGAACGAGTCGAGCAGACGAGAGAACGAGGCCGGGGCCAGAATTGCTGAGCGAGGATAGCGCGCGCCATCGATCTGGTCTTACGGGCTCCCGCCGATTCCCATGGAGACGCATCAGTCTCCATATCGTATTGGCAATACTACAGAATCTCCGGATTGGACGGAGGAATGGTCGGCGGACGCCAATATCGCTACCATTCAAGAGCCGTATTGTGCAATTCTTTGTCTGATGGGAACCCCTCGAGAAGGTTGAGCGATGAATCCCGACACACCGGAGACCGCTTTCGAGACGACACGGGATACAGGACTCGTCTCGGGCCGTTTCCTAAGTGATCTACTCTGCGCACTTGAGCGCCAGGGGATCCCTGCGAACGAGCTGCTCGGAGACCTGCCGATTTCGCTCGATGAGCGGGGTGAGATCCGTGGAATCGTCGAGTGGAACGACTTCACCGACTTCATGCGACGCCTCGAACATCAGGTCGGGGGCAAGGCCGGCCTGGAGACCTGTGGCGAACTGATCGGACAACTAGCACCGAGCACTGCGCGCTCGAGCGTGATTGGATTCGCAGCCTCTCCCTACCTCCTCTACAAGGCAGCCAGCCGGTGGGCGCTCCATCGCACCCTCCCCGGTATCGAGGCCGATCTCACTCGGATCGACAGTGGACACCTCGAGATCAGCGCTCGCCTCGCTGAGGAGCTGCGCCCCTGCCCACAGCTCTTCCATTTCGCGATTGGAGGTGCCCGTATCCTCCCGCGTCTGATCGGCCTGAGCGACGCGGTCGTTTCGGCTTCGATCAGTGACCACGCGGCGCATTACCGTATCGCGGTCCCGCCCTCCCGAAGCTTGCTCGCTCGATGCAAGCGGCTCTTTCTAACGATTTTCTCCGCTGGCTCGATCGTCCACTACCTCGAAGCTCAGCAACTCCAGCTCCATGCAAAGAACGATGCGCTCCAGAGGGCCCACGATGCGCTCGCCAGGAGCGAACGACGTTACCGTGCAATCACCGACACGGCGGTCGATGTGTTATGCGAAATCGACGAGACGGGAAGGATCGTCTACGTGAGCGCGGCAATCGAGGAAATGATCGGCTACTCGCCGGAACAGGTCACGAGCAGCCATTTCCGGCTGTGGATCCCTCGAGATCTGCACGAAAGGGTCGCCGAAGCTTTCGACTGCCTCATTTCCCTTCCGGAAGGACGGGCTACGCAGGAACTCGTGCGATTCCACACAGAGGGCGGTGGGCAGATTCCGGTGGAATTGACCGCACGGACCTACGACACCCACGAAGGCGCCCGGCGGATCGTTTGCATCCTTCGCAACGTGAGCGACCGCCCGGTCGAACCAACGGCTCCCGAACGAGATCGGCCCCTCGCCAGCGAGCGGGAGCGGCTTCGCGATCTGCTTGCGCACACGACCGCCCCTCAGCATCCGCCGCACGCCGTCGAACGATCGCTGCGCCAACTCCTCGCCCGACTCGATGAATCCGTCGATCCCGCTGGATGGGTCTCGGCCGATTCCGTCCGCGATGCCAGCCAGCGGATGACGCGAATCGTAGAGAGCGCCATCATGCGAGAGCCCGATGCATCGACCCGCTTCCAGTGGATCGAAACGCGCAAGCTGATCCGGGGCGTGCTGGATGATTTCGCCGCCCGGAAGGGCGCAGAGGACATCGAATTGCGAATCGACCTCTCGAACGCGCCCCCTCTTGTCTGGACCGAACACGCGATGTTGGGAATCAGCTTCGCGAGCCTCGTCGACTGGGCGATCGACGTGTCTCGTCCGGCGAGCGCCGGCGAGTCCACGCGGACGATCCACCTGAAAGTCGAAGCGGCCGGTGGAGATACGACGGCAAACCTGGTCGTCTTTCGTATCGGACCGGAGCACACGAGCAGCTTCGAATCCACCACCGCTCTGCTCGCCCTCGCGATCGCGTCGGACGCCGTCGAAGTTCTTGGCGGGCGAATCGTCGGATGCAGCGAAAACGACCGCAGCGCCCAAAGCATCGAGTTCCCTCAACCGCCGACAGAGTAGCGACCCCGCCTGACACCCGGGGCGGCTCGGGCCGGCGAATCCTGGCTGATCCGGTCGGGGCCGAGTGACCGATCGAGGGGCGTCGCGCTCAGTCCGCTTCGCGTTCGATGTCCGCACCCAGCGCGCGCAGCTTCTCTTCCACACGCTCGTAGCCGCGATCGATGATCTCCGCGTTCTGGACGATGCAGGGCCTTTGTGTGGCGCACAGCGCCGCAATGATCATCGCCATTCCGGCACGAATATCCGGACTGCGGACGGTCTGGCCGCGAAGCGCCGACCGTCCCGAGATGATCACCCGATGGGGGTCACAGATGATCACGTTGGCTCCCATCTGAATCAGCGGATCGACGAAGTACATCCGCCCCTCGAACATCTTTTCGAAGAAGAGAATCATGCCTTCACTCTGCGTGGCCAGCACGAGGAAGGGACTCATCATATCCGTCGGAAATTGCGGCCAGGGTCCATCATCGACCTGCGGGACGGCGCCGCCCGCATCGGGTTGGATTCGCGGGGTCTGGCCGCTCGGAAGGACGATGCGATCGCTCTTGATATCGAGCGTTAGGCCAAAGCGCTCGAAGACTCGATTCATCATCCAATAGTGTCCGCGCACGGTGTCGTGAATCGTGATCCCTCCCCCGGTCGCCGCTGCCAATGCGAGGAACGAACCCACCTCGATATGGTCGGAGACGACCCGATGCGTGGTCCCAGCGAGCCTCTCTACACCCGTGATCGAAAGCGTATTCGTGTAGAGACCATCGATCTCCGCGCCCATCGACACGAGCATCAGAGCCAGATCCATGACGTGGGGCTCGCTCGCAGCGTTGAGAATCGTCGTCGTCCCCTCTGCCAGGCATGCGGCCATCAGGATGTGCTCGGTCGCCGTCACGCTGGCTTCGTCAAAGAAGATCATCGCGCCCGTGAGGCGCTCGCTCGCGGTGAACTCGAACTCCCTCTCGTCGACGGTCGCACCCAACTGACGCAACCCATAGAAGTGGGTATCGAGCCGGCGACGCCCGATCCCGTCGCCTCCGGGCGGGTGGAGCTTGGCGCGGCCGAGACGATGGAGCAGCGGCGCCACGAAGAGGATCGAAGTCCGAACGCGCTCACACAATTCTGACGGCAACGGTGCATCGACCAGGTTGGCGCCCCGAATCGTGACCCGGTCGCCGGAACGAGAGACCTCGGCGCCGGCATTTCCGGCAATCTCGAGCATCACATCGACATCTCGAATCGAGGGCACGTTCTCGAGGACGACCTCCTCCTCGGTCAGGAGCGCCGCCGCGATCATCGGGAGGACTGCGTTCTTGCTGCCGCTCGCGCGGATCTCCCCCTCGAGCGCACGCCCACCATGAATCACGAATCGACTCAAATCAGTTTCTCCCCTCGGCGCCACCCCGGTGCTCGCGACCATGATCACCGAACCCGAGGCTTCGAGCCACGATCGGTCGACTTGAGTCGATTCCACCCCGATCAGATCTCGGGCAAGGATCGATTCAGTTCTTTTCGGCAGATTAGATGATCGATCTGTGAATTGGTTCACAGTGGAGGGTCCGCAATTGGACCAAAGTCGCCTTCTCCCATAGCTTCCCGATGTGGGGATGAATGAAGCGCCTCAAACCACGGGGTGTCCGTGCCGATTCTCACGGGGCCGGTTGCGCACGTAGGAGACGCGGACTGATCCCAAGGGGGGCTGGAATCCCGGTCACGGACCCCAAAGACCCTGAATAGACACCCCCACCAGACCTGGACCGAACCAAGAGCGAGTCAGGGCGCCTGGCGCCCCAGTCGGAGCGAATCGAAGCCAATGCGTATCAGAATTCCGAACACGTCCACCCTGCTGATTTCGGCCTTACTCGCCATCGCGCTGACCGGTGTCGCGGGGTGTGGCGGGGGCGGTGGCTCGGGACCCAGCTTCCAGATCCCCGCGGATCCGACCGCCGCGACGCAGGACAATCTCGAATCCCTCTTCGATCAGATCTCGCTCCAACTCGCGACCGCCAAGCCAGGCAGCGATCGAGCGGTCGAGCTCCAGGGACAGCTCTCTACGGTAGGCGCCGAGCTCGCCGAACGGGCATCCGCCGCTGTGCGAACCCGGCTCAGTCAGGTCGATCGGGTCGACGGCAAGCTGCCCCTCGGCGCGATCGAGCGCGAGCTTGGCGGCGTCGCCCCGATCAAGCGATGGGACTCCCGGGTGCACGCCCAGATCAACGACGAATTGACGACCGAGCTGAGCACCACGCAACGTGTGATCACGGAGCGCGAGAACCGCCTCGCCTCGACCCCCGAGCGCGATGTACTCGATCGGATCAACCTCCTGTCGGAGCTCTCGGCCCTATCGGGAACGGGTTCGGCGAAGCAGGCTCGCTATTCGAAACAGCGCGATGACATCCTGCGCGACGTCTCGATGGAAGCCGAGGAAGCGATTCGCAACGAGGACTACGAAAAAGCCCAGAGTCTTCTTGGCATCGTCCAGGAGGTGAATCCCCAGGACAAAACCACGCGTCAGGCGAAATGTGAAGTCGACGGCAAGGTGATCGTCAAGCGTTTCAACGATGCGCTCGAAACCGGTCGTGTCGGCAAGACGATGAACATGTTGACCGAGTTTTCAAAGACCGATTGTTTCAACGATATCAAGCAAGGGCTGGCAGCCGAAGCCGCGCCCATGGCCGAAGCTTTTGGGATGCTGGCCCAGGAGTCGGTCGCCGCGGGCGATCTCGAGGCTGCCTATCAGCGCTACCAGGACGCCACGATCCTCTCGGAGCTCCTGCTGGACCGTAAGGCCAACCTGCCGGGCGTACAGACCTTCATCAAGCAGCTCGACAAGAAATATCAGAAGGCCATTGCGGCTGAGGAATACGCCGTCGCGTGGGGTTGTCTGAACGTGATGACCGAGTTCGGGCCGATGACTCCGAAGATCCGACAGAAACTTCGAAAAGCGCGGGACGAGATCTCACGTCGTGCCATCCGCGGCCTGACCGCCTATCCCTTCGAAGATCCCAAGGCTTCCGAGACCAAGGTCGGTGACGCGGTCTCTTCGAAGGTCGTCCAGTACATCTTCCGGACGATCCCGAGCGACGTGCGAATCGTCGAGCGAGAACAACTCGAGCGCATCCTCGCCGAGTGCGAGCGACGAGACAGCTGCGGCGAACTCGACACAGCCGACTTCATCGTGCAGGGATCGATCCTGGACGCCAAGGTCGAGACGACCGAGAAATCCGGCCGGGAAACACGAAGGGTCGTCACTGGTCAGGAAACCGTGACGAACCCCGAGCACGTTCGCTGGTCGCAGCAGAGTGAAAAAGAACGAAAGAACACGCCTGAGCCGCCCCGCACGGTCACCCGGGACGTGACCGAAGACGTCACGATCCAGGTCAACAACGTTCGCAAGGTCGGCATCATTTCCGTCTCGTATCGCGTGATCGAGGCGAGCTCGGGCCGCGTGCTTTTCACGGATTCGATCCAGACGAAGCAGGAATTCCAGGACGAGGGCCGACAGGGCGTTCAACTCGGAAATTTCAAACAGGAAACCGATTTCGTCGAGTTGCCGCCGGATATCGAGATCCTCTCGGGTGAGGACGGTCTCGCGGATGTGATCTCGGAGGCGATCGGCACCAAGCTCGTCGAATTCCTGAAGGATCCGGAGGAGCAATATTCGCTGGACGCCGCGCGCTTCGTCGGCGAAGGCGATTTCGTCGAGGCCGCGCGCAAGGCGGCCTACTCGATCGTACTCCGTGAGATCAAGTCGAAGGAGACCGGGACGCTGCTGGATGATCTCAAGGACTACGCCATGAAGAGTCCAGCGCTCTAGCCGGACGATCTCCAGTCAGATCAGTTCGACAGCCGTGCCTCGAGGGTCGCGATGCCGGAGTAGGCTGAGTCGGCGCGCTTGGCACGATCCACGAAGGTCCGGGCCTGATCGAGATTGCCCTTCGTGACTGCCCGGTCCGCCATGCCGACATAACGCGCGGCTACCTCACGAAGTCCAACCTTCGCACGCTTGTCCGAGGGATCGAGTTCGAGTACTCGGCGGTAGCGATCGTAGGCATTGTCGTTCGCGGGCGACATCAAGCGATTCTCTTCGAGGGCGAGCCTCGCGTTGTTGATCAGTCCGATGATCTTGATTCGATCCCCCGCACTCACTCGACGTGGCTTTGGAGCCTCGGGCTGCTTAGCGATTGTGGCGGGCTTTTTCTCCTCGACGGCCCCCCGACTCGGTTCCGCGGGCGAAGCGCCCTCGACGACGGCCTTCCCGCCCTCGTCGCGTGTTTCTCGGGATTCGATCGCCACCCCGGGATCCGTCGTCGCCCCCCCATCCCTAAGACCCAGATAGAGCCCGCCTCCGACCAGGATCGCCGCCGCCACCCCCGCCCCCGCGATCAATCCGGTGCGACTCTGACTCTTCTGCTTCGCGCCCCCACTTCGAACCACCCCGCCTGTCGAGATCGAACCGGTATCCGTAGCGCCGTCCAAACCACCAGGTACCACGAAGAGCCGATCAACGTATTTGGGACGATCGTCGGGGTCGAGTGCGAGCAGAGGCTGGATGGCCGACCGCAATCCGACGGGAATCTCGTCGGGCAGCGTCTCTAAACTGCGGCGCGCGTCCACCGCTTCGACGACGGTCGTCCCCATGCCCATCGGCCGTCCTTGCGCGGCCGCGACGAGAACGAGGCCAAGGCTGTAGAAATCGGAGCGGCCGTCGATCTTGCCGCCGAAAAAACCGAGCTGCTCGGGGGACGCGTAGGAGAGTTTCCCCTTGAAGCCGTCGACGATCGTTCCCTCTCCGTCATCGAGCAGTTTCGCGATCCCGAAGTCGATGATCTTGGCTTCCTGAACCCGGCCGTTCGGAAGCACGATATTGTCGGGAGAGACATCGCGATGAATCACGCCCTTGCGATGAGCAGCGGACAGACCGTGAGCGACACGGGCCCCCAGGATCGCGACGTCATCCGGGGAGAGGGGTCCGTCGTTCATCTTCTTCGAAAGGGGGATCCCCTCGATCATCTCCATGATCAGATAGACCCGCCCCTCATCATCGGAGAGCAGGTCGTGGCAATGCACGACGGCGGGGTGGCGAACGGCGAGCAGCGCCTTCGCTTCTCGGTAGAAGAACTCGCCCGCGCCCTTCTTCCTGGAGAGCTCGGCGTGCATGACCTTGATCGCCCGGTGCTCCTCCAGGCGGCGATGTTTCGCGCGGTAGACCTCGCCCATTCCCCCCACACCGAGCACGTTCACAATCTCGTATTCGCCGAAGAGAACCGTACCGGGCAAGAGTCCACGCTCGGAATCGATCGGCGTGGGCGCAGCGGGACGCGCTGCGGGCGGAGCTTCGGCGGCCGGAGTCGATTCAGAAGCGCCCACAGGCGGCGGTGCCGTCTTGTCGGGATCGTCGAGGACCCGGGTATCCGCCAGCGCGGATGCACCGGATGCTCCTGGAGCCTCGTCCGAGGAACCCCCCGCGACCGAGGGATCGAGTACTCGGGTTGGCTTCACTGAAAACGCTGCCCGATCGCCTGACTCTTCGACGCTCGGGCCTTGTTCGGCCGGGGAAAAGCCCCGACCGACCAGCTGGGTTCGGTCATCGTCCTCGGCCGAGGTCGCGGCGGCATCCTCGTCGGTCAGAACACAAGTCTCGGCAGCGGCGGCGGAAGCTTCATCACTTTCTCGCTCTGTCGCGCCGGCCTCGGAATCCTGCCCATCGTCTCGCGTCATCGGTCTATCCATCTGGAGGAGGCGCCGGCAGCGGGCCGCATCCGGGACGTCGCATGCCCTCCGCCTTGCCCTCCGAGAAGGAGACCCCATAGCGTGTCGGCCATCCGGTCGGAACGATAACGATGTAGTCGTCTGGAATCGACAGAGCGGACTACTCCCTCACCACGATCGAAATCCGCCGGGAGACGACGGCCGGGTCGTGGGGAATGTGCAAATGATCGGCGAGGAGGAGTTGCAGCGTATGCTCACCCGCCGCGAGATCGAGTTCGACCTCGGTCTGCCCCTTCCCGAAGTGGCGGTAGGTCGCACTCTTGGGGACGGGCAGATCCAACGGCGGAAGTTCAGCGTCGATGACGAGGTGATGATGTCCGGTCCCGGCCTTCTGCACGCCGGCGGGAGCGACGCCCATCCCATGGAGGCCAAAGCGGACGACCAGCGGTGAGGAGAGCGTTTGGCCATCGTCGGGCGTGATGAAATAGACCCGGCCGGCGTCTGGCCGCTCACTGCGAGGCAGCCCGGATTCCGCACGAGAGGTCGACGAGAGGGCAAACGAGACAAGAAAAAGGCCACTGACCAGTATCGAGACTAGTCCGCCCCCGGACGAAGCTGAAAAACGGGAAGCCCGAGAGAGGAAAAAGGGACGAGAGGAAAACGGAGGGAAGAGTATGCGGAGCATGCCAGGGTGGAACCTCCTAATCGATTTCGTCGAGCCGAGAACCGGTGCAGGGCCGACCGTGAGGGCAATTCTACCGCGCACCCCAGGCGATCACACCCGTCCGATGTCGCGACGACTTCGCGGGTCAGGGTTAGTATCGGGGGCGATCAAAGACGGCCGGGATGAACTCGCAGGCTATGCGAAGATTCGAGGGTCGGCCGAGGGGTTCGAATGAAGCGACGAGAGTTGATCCTGCGCGATGAACCACGAGACGATCTGACGCAACACTGTGCACGGAATCGCGAGGGACGAGTGCGCGCCCTGGCCCATCTCCTGGCAATGCTCGTCGCGGCCTCGGTTTTGCTGACCGAGGCCGCGGGAGCCGAACCACCGGTGATCCCGCAATATGCGAAGGACAAGCACGAGGGTGTGTCGAGCTGCGATGGAAGCACTTGCCACGGCTCCGCCGCTCCGCGCAACGATCGCAACGTGATGCAGAACGAATACTCGATCTGGGTGGACGAAGATCGTCACGCCACGCGTGCGTACAAGATCCTCTTGAACCGCGACTCCAAGCGAATTTCGCGAAACCTCGGCCGCAAGAAGAAGCCCCATGAAGACAGTCTCTGTCTCGACTGTCACGCAGACAATCCACCGATGAACATGCGACGAACGGAAAACAACGCCTTCCGAATCGACGACGGGATTGGCTGCGAAGGTTGCCACGGAGGTGCCGAACGCTATCTCCGCCCCCACGATTCCGGAAGCAGCCATGCAAAGAACATCGAACTCGGCCTTTACCCGACGGACGAGCCGGTGGCGCGAGCCCGCCTCTGCCTCTCGTGCCATTTCGGTGATCGCAAGAAATTCGTCGACCATCGCCTGATGGGCGCGGGCCATCCGCGCCAAAGCTTTGAACTGGCGCTCTTCTCGATCCTGCAGCCCTATCACTGGGAGCCCGACCAGGACTACACGAAGCGAGGCAAACAGGCGCCTAACGACGTCAAACTCTGGGCGATCGGACAGGCGGTTGCAGTGGACGAAGTGCTCGATGCGATGCTCGATCCGAATCGGAACCGACTCGGAATCTTTCCGGAACTCGTACTCTACGACTGCCAGGCGTGTCACCACACGATCGACAAACAAAGACGCTGGCGCCCACGCAAGAGTACCGGTCTCGGACCCGGTGTCGTGCGCCTGAACGACGCCAATTTCCTGATGCTCGTACAGGCGGTCGCGCTCGTGGACCCCGGCACATCCAAGAAGCTCCGCGCGGATCTTCGCACGCTCCACCAGGCCACGAGCGAGGGTCGCGGCAGCTCCGAGAAGACCGCGAAGGCGATCCGCTCGAAGATCGCGAAATTGCTGCCCAGGCTCGAGAAATGGAAGGTCGATGCGAAGGTGCTGCGCAAATTGTCGAAGAATATCCTCACGGCGGCCGTCGATGGCGAATACACCGACTATGCGGGTTCGGAGCAGGCCGCCATGGCCCTCCAGAGCATCGTGTACAGCTACTACGCCGAATCGATGATCGACGACGCGACCTACGACTCCCTCGAGCAGGGCGAGCTGTCGAAGCTGCTGGGCACCGTCGAGGATCCCGACACGTGGAATCCCGACCGCGCCAAGAAGGCGTTCAAATCCCTACAAGCGAAGCTCTCCGGGATCTAGACCGGCCCGAGGCTCAGATCGAGAACGGCTTGCTATGGTCCGGCTCGCTCCGCCCCGCCCGGGGTCGCGAGCCGGTGGCCTACTCTCTGTGGGCGAGCCTCGCGCGCAACGTCTCTGTGGAACGAGTTCGGAGCGCGAATCGGAGATGGAATGCGGATCGGTGATCTCGACGGCGAGAAGATTGGAATATGTGTTTCAGGCGGACTCGACAGCAAGTCGGTCACCGCACGCCTGATCGAAGCGGGCCTCGACGTGGTCGGGTTTACCGCCGACCTCGCCCAGCCGGACGAGAGTGATATCCAGGACGTGGCGCGTCGCATGGCGCCGACCGGCGCCGAGACCCGCATCGTCGATCTGAAGGACGCCATGGCCAAGGCCGCGATGCTCGTCGTCAAGGCCCAGGCCCGCTATGACGGCGGCTACTGGAATACCACGGGCATCGCCCGCGCGGTGACCGTCCACGGTCTCCTCGGGGCCATGCGGGCCGAAGGCTGCACGGTCCTCGCCCATGGCGCGACCGGCCGTGGCAACGACCAGCTCCGCTTCGAGCGCTACACCAACGTCCTCGCCCCCGAGATGAAGGTCTATGCCGCCTGGCGTGACCCGAAGCTCCTCGAGCAATTTCCCGGCCGCAAGGAAATGGCCCGCTATCTCGAGGACAGGGGCATCGAAGCCTCGACGGGTCCCGCCAAGCGCTACTCGACGGACGCCAACATCGCGGGCCTCTCCCACGAGGCCGAAGATCTCGAGTCCCTCGAGACGCCCGCCACGATCGTCGACCCCACGATGGCCGTCTGGCCCCACGATGCGCCGGACAGAATCGAAACCGTGAGACTGCGCTACGAGAAGGGCATCTGCGTCGAGCTGAATGGAAAGACCCGAAGCACCTTCGACATACTCGTCGAAGCGAACGAGGTCGCCGGTCGAAACGGCATCGGCATCTCGAACGCACTCGAGAACCGGATCATCGGAACGAAGAGCCGCGGCGTTTACGAGGCCCCCGGAATGGAGCTCCTCGGTCGCGGCCTCGAAGCCGTTTATCAGGCCGTGCTCGATCGCCGGGCGACCCGCCTCTTTCAGCAGATGTCGACGCTCGTGTCGGACCACATCTACGACGGTCGCCTCTTCGACCCGGCGCCCCGAGCGGCGATCGCCTCGATCGACGTAATGGCCGCAAACGCGAGCGGCACGGTCGAGTTGGGGCTCTACAAGGGCAATCTCTTCTTCCAGCAGCTGACGGATGTTCCCGCCTCGCTCTACAACCCCGCCGATGCTTCGATGGAGGCGAGCGACGGGTTGAACCCGGCGAGCAGCCAGGGTTTCGTCGAGGTCCAGAGCGCGGAGGCGATCGCGATGGCCCGAGCCGGGCAGATCGTTGCACCGGCTTGGGAAGATTGATCGAACCGCTGATCAGAGGGCGTCAGCGGACGCGTGGGGCGAAACCTGCTTGAGCCAGCTCCGCGTCACACAGGTCGGCGCGAAGCCCATCGCCGCGTAGATTTCTTTCGGGGTGTCGTCGGTCTCGGATCCGATCAGGACCGACTCCGCTCCGCGCGCCCGGGCGTCTGCCACGCAGTGATGGATCAGTGCACGGGCGATTCCACGCATTCGATGGCTCGGGAGGGTGAAGAGATCCTCGATCATCCCGACCCCCCCGATACCCGGCCAGGACGATAGGAAGGCGACGGGCTCCTCGTCGATCCACGCCATGAAAAAGTGGATCTCCGGGGCGGTCAGTCGCCGGACCCATTGAATCTGTCGAGTCAGCTCCTCGCTGAAAATCGATTGGCCACGCTTCGCATCCGTCTCGACGTGATTGGCGCGGACCAGGCGGTCGAGGCGCCGCCAATCCTCTTCTGCGGACAGCGGAAGGATCTCGACGCGCCGCGGTGCGGGCCCCGACAGCTCGCCCGATAGCAGGCCGTGCAAGGTCGGATCTGGCTCGAATCCCTCCTGGTAGAGCCGCGCTTCCAGGCTCGGCGCTGCGAAGGGCGTCGTCAGAATCTGGCGGTAGTTTCGATCCTCGAAACTGGAATCGAGGAAGGAGAGCATGCGATCGGCCTCGATCTCGCCGTTCACCTGGACGTGGTTGACGTCGAACACGATCGGCGCCTGATCCTGGCGGACGGCTCGGCAACCGGGGCCCTCGAGTTCTTCGGCTCCGAGTGCGCGATGAGCGAGGTAGGTGCGGCACAGAGCCTGGGCATCCGCGGCGTCAGCGTACATGGCAACAGGATAACAGCGGCGGGCGGGACTCGCTTCGAAACCGCGCGAGACCGAATCAGATCGTGCGAATCGACTGCTAGTTGGCTTCCCGCAACCGCGCCTCGAGCGCATCGAGCTCACTCTCGAGTTCACTGGGCATCTGGTTCCCAAAGTCCGAGTAGAACTCGCGGATCTTCGGAATCTCCGAGAGCCAACCCTCGACATCGACCGTAGTCAGCGTTTCGAGCGCAGCCTCACTGATTTCGAGTCCGTCGAGATCGAGCTCACCCTTGGCCGGCAGCACACCGATCGGCGACTCGATGCCACTGACCTTCTCCGCGCAGCGCTCGTGGACCCACTTGAGCACGCGGCTGTTCTCGCCGAAGCCCGGCCAGAGAAATTCTCCGTTGTCGCCCTTGCGGAACCAGTTGACGTAGAAGATTCGCGGAAGCTGGGCACCTTCGCGGCGACCGATCTCGAGCCAATGGCTAAAGTAGTCCGCCATGTTGTATCCGCAGAAGGGCAGCATCGCCATCGGATCCCGTCGCAGCTCCCCGACCGTGCCCGCAGCCGCGGCCGTCTTCTCGCTCGAGATGATCGAGCCCAGGAAGGTTCCGTGGCTCCAATCGCGCGATTCGTGCACGAGCGGTACGACGGTTGCACGCCGCCCACCGAACAAGATCGCGCTGATCGGCACGCCGTCCGGGTTCTCCCATTCCTGTGCGATGACGGGACATTGGCTCGCCGGCGCCGTGAAACGTGCGTTCGGATGGGCCGCGGGAGTCTCGCTCTCGGGGGACCAATCGTCGCCGCGCCAGTCGATGAGGTGTGCAGGCTTCTCGCCCATCGCTTCCCACCAGACGTCACCATCGTCGGTCTTCGCCACGTTCGTGAAGATGCAATTACGCTCGAGTCCGCGCATGGCGTTCGGGTTGGACTTGTGACTCGTGCCCGGTGCGACGCCGAAGAATCCGGCCTCCGGGTTGATCGCGTAGAGCTGTCCGTCCCCGCCAAATTTCATCCAGCAGATGTCGTCGCCCACAGTCTCGATCGTCCAACCGTCGACCACCGGCTGCATCATCGCAAGGTTCGTCTTGCCGCAGGCGCTCGGAAAGGCCGCAGCGACGTATTTCGATTCTCCACTCGGAGACGTCAGCTTGAGAATCAGCATGTGCTCTGCGAGCCAACCCTCGTCCCGCGCCATGGCCGAAGCGATTCGAAGTGCGAAACATTTCTTGCCCAGCAATGCGTTGCCGCCGTAGCCAGATCCGTAGCTCCAGATCTGTCGCGACTCGGGGAAGTGGACGATGTATTTATTCTCGCCGTCGCAGGGCCAGGCGACGTCCGCCTGCCCAGGCTCGAGCGGCGCACCGACCGAATGCAGACACGGCACGAACTCGCCCCGATCACTCAGCACATCGAGCACCTTCGAGCCCATGCGCGTCATGATCCGCATGTTGGCGACGACGTAGGGGCTGTCGGAAATCTGCACACCGATATGCGCGATATGGGATCCGATCGGTCCCATGCTGAACGGGATCACGTACATCGTGCGACCCCGCATCGAGCCACTGAAGAGGCCCTCGAGCTTCTCGCGCATCTCGGACGGATCACACCAGTTGTTGGTCGGCCCCGCATCCTCGACCTTCTCGCAACAGATGAACGTTCGATCTTCGACGCGAGCGACATCGGCGGGGTCGGACTGTACGAGGTAGCTGTTCGGACGGGTCGCGTCGTTCAGACGCTCCGCGGTCCCGGTGGACAGCATGATCTCGAACATGCGGTCGTACTCTCGCTGCGATCCATCACACCACTCGATCGAATCGGGCCGGGTCAGCTCGGCGATCCGAGTCACCCATTCCAGCAGGCGCTGATTCTTCGTCGGGGCGTTTTTCGCTGGTTCATAGGCGAGGGCATCTGGCATCTGGGGGAGCTCTCCAAGCAAAAACGGCCCCGCTGGGGGCCGAGAGGCCGATACGATATCGCGATCGCGGGACCGCGCGACAGTGCTGAACGCGATTATGGCACTCTTGTAAAGTAGCCCGCCGAGGCCGGGGGTTACCCTCTTTCGGTAAGACGCCCCTCATCCTCCATCAGAATTGCACGGGTGGTGCGCGTCAGACCCTCTACTGCCTCTCGACTGCGCTTCGAACCGGCACCTCGCCTGCGGAGTTCAGCGAAGAGATCAGCCAGGCCCCTGCGGGTCGTGCCACTCAGCGGGAGCCGATTCTCGAGGTCCACATCGAGCTCGAGTACCTCCCGCATGGCGTGGGTCCGAGCCGCCACGAGACCGCAATGGTATCGCGCCCGTCCAAAGACCACGAAGGGGAAGTTGGCATTCCTCGAGGGTCCGTAGCGTGCCAGTCGGCCGCCCATCGGCTGGTCGATGACTCTGAGTTCCGCCAACCGCCCCGCCCCCAGCCAGCCCAGGGCGCCGCCTACCGCCGCCCCCGCGGTGGCGCCCAGGAGAAAGGAGGCCCCGCCGAGCGCCGCGTCGATCACACCTCCCGTGGTCGCGCCCCCGACGGCCCCGACCGCCACCAGATCACGCCGCCGCAGCCCAAAGCGGAGCCAGGTACCCTCCGCGAAGAGGTCGGACTCGAGGAGTTCGAGCTCGGCGGCATGCGCTTCGAGAGCGTGGTGCCCGTAGTGTCGCTGGACGGCACGGCGATGGTCGGCTTCGAGCTGACCGAGTCGGCTCTCGTATTCGGCCTCGAGTTCGCGTTCGAGCCTCGCGGGGTCGTCCGTGGGTTCCAGGCGCCGCTCGACGACCAGCGTCAGGGCGCCCGCCAGAAACTGTGCGATCTCCCGCGCCGCGGCCTGACGCTGGCTCTCGCGAACCGCATCGAGCGCCGCGAGGGCCTCACCGATCGGACCCCGCCATCCGCTCTCGAGCTCGCCGAAAGCCTTTAGTAGTTGGCTCCGTGTCGAATGATCGGCACGCAGGGCATCGATGACCCGCACCACTCGAAAAAACTGACCGAGGGCGGCCTCCCAGTCAGCGACGTAATCTCGACTCCCGATCGGATTGATGACCGCCAGACTCGGCCGACCCGTCCAGCGGAGGATTTCCATCTCCGCCTCATACTCGGGTCCGTAGGGCACCCCGCCGTCGACGACGTAAAGAATGCCCGCTCCATCCACGATCGGCTGAAGGAGCTGGCATTCATCGGGGAAGCGATCGGCGTGTCCCCTCGCCCGCACGAACTCCTCGACCAGTCGAGGTCGATCCGCGGCGGTCGACGGAAACTCGGCGGCACGCTCCTCGAGCCAACTGAGTACCTGCCGGGCTCGCTGAAATCCGGGAGTGTCGACGAGGGAATAGAGCAGACGCCCATCGACACGCATGGGATAGGACCGGCAATGGAGCGTGGTCCCCGGAGTCGGTCCGATGCCAACGCTGTCGTCCTCGGCCAGCGTGGCGACGAGACTCGACTTCCCCTTGTTCGGGTGGCCAACGACCGCCAGCAGCGGAACCGAACCCTCAGCCATCCGCAGACTCCTCTGGATCTTCCGGTCGCCGGCGGAGAAGAGCGACGCGGAGGCCAGGGTCGCCGAGCCCCACGAGCTTGTGTCGCCACGCCTCGTGGTCGCTGTGGCTTCCCCCGACCAGGAGCACGACGAGCGCCCTTTCCGGACCGACCGATCTCCTGAGACCCGTCAGGAAATCGAGTAGATCGAGGATGGGGGGCTCGAATGCCTTGACACAGACCGCGACCCCGCCGCGGCCCGCCGCGACCGCCGCGACCAGATCCGCGTCCTCCCGGAGAGTCCGCAGACCCCCGGCGTCACGGATTTGAAGCTGTGGCATCCCCAGGCCCGCGACCAGCGCTGCGTCGTCCGATGCCTCTGCCCATCGAACGACGGTCGGTGCCTCATCGCCGTCCTGGTGAATCCAATCTCTCGCAATCACGTCGGGCACCCGCCCCACCTCGGGACGACCGATCGCGGCTTCCGGTCCCGTCGCCTGCGTCTCGACGATCGGTGTGGTCAGGCTGCTCAGCAGCGGCTCGAGACCCGGAGTGAGTGCGATCGCCGATCCCACCTCGCGGGAAAGCCAGCGCGACGCGAGCCCCGTCGTGATCAGTCTTGGCAACCACGAATAGAAGAGCAGCGACGCAACCAGAAAGGGCCACCAGCCTCCGTAGAGGATCGGATCGATCAAGTGGAGATGCTCATCGCCGGCAGCGCGAAAATATCGAGTCGTCTCGACGAGATTCAGGGAAGGCGAGGCCTCGGGCCAGAGACCGGACCAGGGTGTCGACAGCATCGAGACGAGCCGATGAACGCTCCGGGCCTCGACATCGAGCGTGGTGCTCCAGCCGAAGGCGAGATCGGTGAAGAGGACGAAGGCGAAGGTGGCGACGATCGCACCCGTGGCGAAGGAGAGCCCGACCGACTGTGACCAGAGGAAGAGCTGGGCCCGCCGGACGCGCGCGTAGAGTCGTGTGTGCGCCTTGAGCCGCCCGAGCAGGATCTCGACATCCCGTCGCACCGATTCCGGGAGAAGTCGCATCACGAGCCGACCCAGGGCGAGGCTCCCCCAGCCGCCGGCAACGACTCCCATCGCAGCGCGATCCGCAGCCCTCCCCCGTCGCGACAAGAGGGCAGCGAGACATCCGAGTACGAGCATTCCGATTGGGAGAACCACGAGCAGCCCCACACAGAGAACGATATTGATTCGCCCCGTGTGGACCTCGAACTGAAGCAGGGCAGCGACCGCAGCCCAGCCCAGGAAGATCCCCGCCCCCATGAGCAGCCCGCGCAACAATGAAAGCGAAGTGCGAACCCGAGCGATGCGCAGACTCAACTCGTTGCTTGGAGCGACCTCGAGCCAGCCGCGCAGAAGCGACGCAATGCCAGTGCCAGGGGCCAGCCGCGCACCGACCTCACGATCGAATCGTCGTCGATCCCGATCGTCCTGGTGGTCCCGTTCCTCGAGCGCGAGCAAGAGGGCAATCAACTCGACCGGCTGAGCGCGCCCGAAGACCCGAGTTCCCACGCGCCGGGAGGATTCCATGGATAGAGACTAGCCCCGTCTCGCTCGACTAGTCCTTGACCGTCCAGACGCTTCCGATGCTCGTCATGTACATCCGCTTCATCTCCTCGAGATTGAAGGGTCGTGAACCGAGGCGGCCGAGAACGGCGATCTGATGGCCCGTCTCGTCGACCGCACGATCTCGCTCGAGAGCGCGTGAGACCGAGAGCGCTTCCGACGCGGTCTTCCGGGTGGCGATCAGTTTCGGGTTGGGAGCCGGGCTGAAGCCGTAGAATTTCGGGTTGAGCTCGGGCGAGGTCAGCTGGATCACCTTGAGCCCATTCACCCCATCCGCGACATAGGCGAACAGGGAGGCGTTCGTCGTCGCAACGGCGACGTCCTTCGCATCGTTGAGCCGACCGCCAGCGTCATATCGGAGAAAGACCCGCGGATCCTCGGGTTGCTCCACATCGACGATCACGAGTCCCTCGGATCCCGCTGCAACATAGGCGTAGGTTCGAGACACGAAGACTCGATTCGCTTCGGCAAGCGGAATGAGCGCCCCTTCGATGAGGCGCGGGGACTCGGGTTGTGTGATGTCGATGACTTTCAGGCCGTCGTCATCCGTCGCGAAGAGATATCGGAATTGCACCATCGTACCGCGCGCATTGTTGAGCGGGATCGTCGCCAACGCCTTGGGGCGGAGCGGATCGTCGAGATCCACGACCACGACACCGACCTTGGCCGAGACATAGAGCAGATGGCCGGCGAACGTCGCGTAGTTCGCGCCGTCGAGGAGCCCGTTCGGATTCCACGTGACGGCCCGCTCGAAGAAATTGTTGCGCGGCTCGAAGTCCGTGAGTGTCTCGTTGTTGACGAGAATGAGTCCCTCTTCCGAATCCGTCACCGCTACGTAGCTGTAGATCGGATGCATCGGCTGCTCGAGATTCACCTTCTGTGCGAGATCGGTCCGATTCTTCTCGGGCCGGAGCAACTGGGTCGTCGGGAGTGCGACGCACGTCGCGTTCTTGCTCTTGATGCGAACGTTCTGTCCAAGAGGCGACCAGGGCGCCGTGATGATCCGCTCCGAGAAACCCTTCGTTCCGATCGTCGAGACATCGAAGGCCTGCATTCCCTTCTTGCCCTCGGCGGCGTAGAGGTATTCGCCTCGCAGCTGAATGCATTCCACACGCCCGGAGTGATGCGTGTACTCGCCGTCGTAGATCGCGTCGCGAATACCCGTCCACTTCGGGAGGCGCTTGCTCAAGAACTCGCGCGTCTTCTTGATCCAGCCCGCGTCCATGTCCTGGTAGCCCGGAGTCACTTCGGTGAGTTCGAGATCTCGATCGACATGTTCCTCGTAGTAGTCGGGGTAGGCGTACTCATGGAGGTAGCTCCCGATCACTGCCTGGGGCTCGTCCCATTCCGTCACCTGGATCGCGGCGATCTCGTGGTCGGTGCCGACCCAGGCGTTGAACCCCATGAAGTTCACGAAATTCGTTCCGAGCAACAGGAGCTGAGCCATGATCGCATTGTTGTCGTTCGACTCGGACACATGGCAGTCGGAACACGTCTTGGTCTCGGTCTTGCGTACGGTATGCGGGAAATGCGGCGCGAAGGCCTGGGCGCTATATCCCGCGGCGGAGACGGGCTGCTGCTGGATGTAGATCCGGTTGCGATTGACATCCTGTGAGGAGAGAACGAGCGCCGAACTGGATCGAACTGGTGCGATGATGCCGTCCTTGACGGTGCCGTGCTTCCCGAGCTGGAACATCTGATCTCGCGCGACTTGCGGATTGTAGGTCGCGAAGTTGCGGGAAGTCTTGGCGTCGTACTTATGGACCTCGGTCTTCCAGTTGGCCTGGATCGTCAGATGGCAACCGCCGCAGGACGTCACCCACGAACTGTGGCATGAGAAACAGGCGAGGTCGTCGTCGCCGTGCGCACGATCCGCCTTGTCGACGTTGCGGCCCCATTTCTGATCGCCGCCCTTTGCCATCATCTTGGCGCGAGCGGCCTTCGCGTTGTACTCAGGATTGCCGGGCGTGACGCTGTCCTTCACCTGGCTGACCGCGAATTCGTTGTGCGGGGGTAGGATCAGGCGCTGATAGAGCTTGCCGCCGCGCCAGTCGAAACGATTGCGATTGTCGGAGTTCCGCAGACGCGAGAGGTCCCGCCCATTCTCGGGGGAGGCGGGGCCGGAACTCCTTAGCGTCGCGTACTCGTCGGCGGTCCCGTGACAGTCGCGACAGCGGATATTCACTTCGGCGGCCACTTCTCCGTGCAAGTCGCCGTTACCGTGCGCGTCATCGGCGAAATGGCAGTCGGCACATTGCATACCGATCTCGGCGTGAATGTCGCGCATATGCACAGCGCGCTCGAATTTCTCTTTGCTGGGAAGATCATCCGGAATGGGATTGCCAATCGCGTCGAGCAATGTGCCATCACGCGAACGCTTGTAGACCGCACGAAAATTCCAACCGTGGCCGTGATAGTCCGCGAACTGGGTGTCCTTGGCGAGCGGGTTGATGTCCTTCCAGACTTCCGCCGTGAACTCCACGTCTGACCATTTACCCTTGTAGGCAGCCTCTTCGGGATTGCGATCCAAGACCGCGCGGATCTCGGCGATCTTCGGGTATTTCTGTTTTTCGGGCCACATGAGCGGCGCGTCGGATTCGTAGTCCCACATCGTGTACCCGAGATACGGATTCAGGAACATGTTCGGCTGATGCATGTGACAGTTCATGCACTGGGACGTGGGGATCGCGCGACTGAAGGCATGTTTGATCGGGTGTCCCCATTCCTTCTCGCCCTTGGCGTTGACGAGCCTCGCAATCGCGGGATCCTCGGTGGCGGTCTGACCCCGGTTTCCATATTTCGCGTAGGATCCCGAGCTGTACCACTCGCGGTCGTTCGCGTAGACGACATGACATCCAGCGCAGCCCGAGGAGCGGAAATCGCCCGGCTGATCCTTCGTCCCCATGAACCACATGTTCGGATCGTTGAGCCGCGTCTTGTGAATGTTGAGCACCGGAATCGATACACGCCCTCCCGTACCCGGGCCACGGAAAGAAGCGCGCACGTCGGTCTTGCCGGGCTCTTCCTCGGAATTGGGAATTCCCGTCTCGGGGAACAAGCTATTCACGTTCCGCCCACCCCGCTCGAACACCCTGAAGATGTCCGCGGGCGGCACCGTCTCCCAGGCGGGCAGCGGTAGCGCCATCTCCATGACACCCATATCCGACTGTTCCTGAGTGACCTTGAACTTCGCCATGATCGCGGCGGGAAGACCTTCGCGCGTGTAGGCCTCGCCCAGGATGTATCGCTTGAAGGGCACGATCCCATTATTGTAGGAGGCGCCCCCATAGAGCATCGCCCCCGTTGCCATGATCGAACGTTTGGCCTTTTCGATGATCGTGGCGTGGCAGGCACCGCAGGATTCGTCCGCCACACGGTAGTCCGAGGGGTTCACGAAGCGAACGTATTCCGGACTCTCGAGATTCAGCAGTGCGTAGGTTCGGACCTCGTTCTTCTTCTTCGCCCAGGTCTCGGGCATCGCCGGACGGACGTGGGCCGCAAGCTTCGTCGACTCCCACGCATCCGAGCCCCACTCGGAGCCACTCGCCGAAATCGTCGCGTCACCCCCATGGCAGTCGGTGCAACCGAGCACCACCGATCGCTGCGGATGCATCGTTGCCTCGTCGGACTTCGTGTGACACGACTGGCAACCCGCGCTCTTGAGCGTCGCCTCCGCGTCCGTCTGGTCCCGGGGTGCCGGCGGATATTCCGGGTAGTCGATATCAAGCGGATGCTCGCCCTCGGAAGCGATCGATTCCCCACCCGTTCCGAGCACCGCGAAGACGGCCAGCCCAGCGACGACGATTGCGGTCAGAAGAGCGGTCAGAAGCGACTGATACCTGGATGCAGCTTTCATTTCCTGGGGCCTTTGCGAGGGTTCTGGGGGTTCCGGGAAATCTGCGAAGAGTGAACGGTCATCAGTACGTGAACGTCGCGTTGATGAGCACCGAGTACGGCGGTTCGTCGGCGCGTTCGTCGAAGAGTTCTTCATAGCCGCTGCCGGGAAGCAGAACCGCACCCGATGCGCGGATCACGATGTTATTCGTGAAGAAGGGCCGGTAGATCAGTGCGGCGGAAATATCCCACCCGATCTCCCGGCTGAGGCGATCCTGTTGTCGCAGAGTCTCGAGGACCTGGACGGTGTCCCACTGCAGCCAAGACACGTTCGCGAGCAATCGCAGCTCCGGCAAGATGTCGAAGTCTGCTCCGGCACCGACCTGCCAGAGTCCCGGATTCACGAAATTCGACTGGCCCTCGCCCTTGGAACTCCGGAGCGACGGAACGATGCTGTTGCGACCGGAGAGTGCGACGCTGCCGCCAAACACGAAGGGAATCCCTTGGCGCTGCCAGAATGAAGTCGTCCCACCGCCGAAGTTCGGATTATCGAGAATCGTATCGAAACCCTGCGCTGTGTCGTCGAAGGGATCGTCGTCTCCCATCGAGTAGAGGAAGAACGCCTTGTATCGCATCCAGTCGAGGTCATAGGATATTTCGATTGCGGAAAAGAAGGATTCGATATCCTGGCTCCGCTGGGCGATCGAGTTGTAGTCATCGTTGCCGAGCGCGCCATAGAGCTGGAAGGTCAGATTCAGCCGATCGATGTGACCATCGCCGCCGATTCCGATGTAGTAGACCTCGTAGTCGTGGCCACCGATCAGGCCGACGGGCGCGGGAATGACGAGATTCTTGTTGTTGTCGAAGTCCTTTTCCGATCCCTCGAGATTGATATTGGCGGCGAAGATCGCTTCGACGTTGAAGCCGAGAACCGGGAAGTCCTGATAGTAGAAATTCGCGATGATCGTGTGATCGTCGCGCCAGGACTCGAGTTCGTTCAGCCCAGAGTTCGTGTCCTTGTTCAGCCGACCAAACCACGCGAGGTTGTATTGCGCGCGGTTGTTGAAGAAGTTGCCGAAGAGGCGAACGCCCGGTTCCTGGCTCTCGAACAGAAAGCCGCGAAAGTCGGCGTTGAACGGCTGAATGCCGATTCGCAGGCTGTCGAAGTCGAAACGATCCGTGCGGTTCCAGAGATGCTTGTCGACGAACGCTTCCTGCAGGGTGAAGTGATAGTCGAGGCGGTCATCGCCAGCACCTGCATCGAGCTTGACCAGCCCGAGCTGGTTCACCTGGACATAATTAAAGTTCAGCGCGGCGGTCAGCCGGAATTCCCAATCCGGTGGACGGAAGGTCGTATCCCCCTGGAGCAGCGCGACCGACGCGAGCAAGGTGTTCTGGGTCTCCCACTGCTCGCCGTCTCCGAACAGATCCACTTCGGGCCCACTGTCTCCGGAAACGCCTGTCGGGGTCGGGATTCGGCGCGCCTCGACGACCGAGTCAAAAATGAAGTTCAGATTGACGAACCAGTCCTTCGTACCGGGGATCGGTCGATCGCCCTTGAGGGTGTTCTGGTTATAGGGGTCGTACCAACGCTCATTGACCCCGAGGTTCTCGATGATTCGCCAGCGATCGGGCAGGGGCACGAAATCGTAGTCGGGCAGCTCGTTTTCGAATTGTGGAACGCTCGACCGGCTGGGGCGACGACGCTCGGATGGCTCGTCGCCTTCGCTGGGCCTCCTACCGGGCTGGGTCGGCGTCGTCCTGCGTGGAGTGGGCGTCCACGTCCCTCCGTCGTCAGGATCCCCGCTGGGCGGGGGAACCGGCACGACGGCACCCCCCGTCGAGTCGCCACCCGAGTCGCCGCCCGGCTGATCCGGACGGGTAGGCGCGATCGGTCGCTCGTCGTCGGGTTCCCCGGCGTCGGTGCTGCGACTCCCGCCCGGCCGCCGGAAACTCGGCCGTCGACGGCGGCGCGCACGAGCCCCATCGTCTTCCGCCTGGGCAATGAGAAGTTCCTCGATCGCGGAAGGGCTCCGATTCGGCAGCGCAATGGGATTCGACACGGCCCCCGAATCGATCGACGGAACCCAAGCGGAGTCGAATCTCGGCGGGGTCTGCGATGCGGACTGCGTCGACTCCAGTGGGTCCAGCGGATTCGACGCCCAGGAGGCTGTCGCCGCCAGCAAACCCAGCATTCCCACACGCAGTATCGCCCTGCCGAGTTCTCGTGAGATCATCGGCCCTCACACCCGTTCTGTTCGTTGCTGCTCAGGAAGGGAGCCGTTGGGCAGACGACATAACGTAGGTTGACGTTCGAGACGGAGATGTTGTCGGCGCGAACTGCGGGCGGTGCGTTGCCGATCGGGTTTGCAATACCACGAGCGAGCTGCCCGCGGAAGACTTCGTCGAGAGAAACGAAGGGGACGAAATCGTCTTGCTCCGCACCATCGCCCGAGACGCCATACCCCCCGATCAGCCGAGTGGTCCCGTCTGCATTCCGGCGATAGATCGGAACCGCGCCCTGGAAGATATGAAAGCCGTTCTGGAGACCGGTGATGCTGCCGAGGGGATTATCTTGGACGCCCGCCATGCAGTCGGGCTGGACCGCCGGATCCGCGCTCCCCAGCAGCGCCGTTCGGATGTCACCGCAGAATATGTTTCGAACCGCGGGATTCAGATTGAAGAGTGCGGGACGACCGCCTACGGGGGCCGCCACACCGGCCAGGGCCGCCTCCGCGTCTCGCAGATCCGAGAGCACGGCGGCAAGATCCGGCACTTCTTCGCACAGCCCGAGAGCGATCGCCGGAAGAACGATCTCCGTTTGAATGCCCGTGCTGAAGATGCTCCACTCGCTCAATTCCGGATTTCGACTGAGGGGCCCATTCACTCCGGACGCCACTCCCGGCGGAAAGTCGGGATTCGCGATCCCGCCGAGTGCGATCGAAGACCAGGCGAAACCTCCGTTGTCGACCCCATTGAAGGGAGGATCCGTCGGCGCGGTCGGCCTCGTCAGACCGAGAAAATCGGCGGAGAAGTCGACGTAGTCGTCGAACTCGATCGTATTGAGAAGATTTCCGTTTCTTCCAAGCGGGTCGAATGCATTCTCGAGTTGGGTGCGCGCATCGTTCTTCGACCAGAACGCAGCCTGCCGAGTCTTCGCGATCGTCACGTCGATGCCGTCGAGAAGCGCATCCCGGGATCGCGCGAAACCGAGAACAATCCCATCGAGATCGACGACCGCCACGTCGATGCGGGCCTGCCCGCCGAGCGGCCGGCGCGTCTGCGCGCGTGTGTCTTCGGCAAGCAGAAGCGCATTGACCAGAAGCTCTTGCACTTCGAGCGCGGACAGCCCGTCGTTCGCTGCATCACCCCCGACCGGCGCGGGATTCGTTGCGGCGATCGCGGGAAACCGGTTCGTCCCATCGCTCAGCACGACGATCTCGGCCTCTGCCGTCGTTCCTCGAGGGGCGGCTGCAACCGAAAGCGTTCGGCCGGGACCCGGTGCAGCGATGACCCCCGACGCGTTGTCGAGGAAATTCACACCCCGACGAGGAATGTCGAACGGAAAGAAGAACCGATCGTTGACGAAATCACCCGACTGGCCACTGATTGCGTCGAGAAAAGCTACGATGCTCGCGTCGTCTATCAGGTCCGGAGTGGTGACGAGGGGACGCGCCGCCGAGTTGCTGCGGACGCCTCCGTCGTCGAGGTATCGAAGTGCGCGGCCCGCGACCGTGATTCGCGAGGCGACGCGCTCGGGGTCCGCTTCGAATCCCCGGACCGCGCCCGCCGCAATTCGTTCTTCGATATTCCGGTCGGAATTGGTCGCATCCTTGTCGAGGCTATAGATCCCGTTGTATTCGATTCCGACCGCCCCAACGACGACTTTTCCCGTCCGCCCCGTCGGCACCAACGCCGCGTCGAGCTCGTTCACACCATCCTTGTAGAGTGGCAGGCCGCCCGGATCGGCCGCGAACCCAACGGGCAAGCGGCGTGGACCGAGCAGATCGGTGGGGTCCGGCGGAGCGGCGGTCACCACGCCCGCCGCCGTCGTGTTGGTCCCCGGCGTGACCCCCTGTCGGGTATTCACATCGCTGCACACGAGCTGCGCGATCTGAACCGCGAAGAGCGGTCCACCCGGCCGATCGGTCTCGCCCGGGAAGAAATTCTGCTGAATGAGAGTGCTGGCGGTTCGGGAGGAGAACGCGTTCCCCTGCGTCGAGAAATAGTTCGCCGTCCCGGCCTTGCTGATTGCGGCATATCCGGCCGGAATGAAGATCCCATCGAGAGCAGTATTCAGAGCGCGCGACGTCGTTGTGGACAGAAAGTCGAGATTCGTACCCGTGGTCGCATGCGGGGCAGCGAACGCCTCCGAGCCAGGATCCTCGACGGACGTAATTCGGGAGTAGTTGACCGTCGACGCATCGCTGTCGTAGACGGCCAACACGTTATTCAGATGATCGTTCACCACGACCGTCAGATCCGTGATGCCGTTGGACTTCGCTTCGAAGAGCGCGTTGGCAATGATCTGGACGACATCGGCAACCGTAAGCGCTGCCGCATCGCCTTGTTGGTAGTCGCACTGGAATTGGCAGACCTGGTTCGCGTCGACTTCGCCGTTCTGACAGGCCGGTGCAAACTGCGTCAGCGCCAGCGCGAAGAACGCGGTGATCGACCGAAAAGCGCGCGCCCTACGCGGTCGGGCGGCCAAGACGCGGCCCTTCCGAGCCGAACGCCCTTGCCTATCTGAACGGGGGGTCATCGAGCGCCTCCGACCCCGGCACGCGCGCGGGATCGGCGTCGAAAAGCTGCCTCTCGCGCGGCAGCGACCCTCGACCCACTCCCCATGTCGCATGTCGGACTGAAACCCAACATCAACTCACAACCGTGACTTGCTGCGCCCATGCTTGCGCCCAAGCAAGTCGATGCGGTCGGTGGATCGTCGAAGCCTTTTCTCGGCAGAGCACCCACCTCGAGCATCGAGTCCGATTCTACATATCCTGAACGAAATTGGAGAGGCGGATCCCAAAAAACCGAAGCGAATCGAACTCGACGAAGCCATCCACGTGCGCGGCCGGCGAATTCCCTCCGACGCGATGACCGATGGGCGCATGCACTTTCATCCGCTCTGCCGAGTCGGCGGGATCGTCGGAATCGCCTTCGTCCTCGACCGCCTTTCGAGAATCAGCAGGGTCGATCCCCCCGCTAGGCCCCATCGGCCCGTTCGCGCGCACATGAAACGGGTGACACATGGAGCACGGCGACGGCACCTTCTTGCCGCCCCAGACGTCTGCGCCGGCGTGACACTCTCGACACACCGCGATATCCGGAATCAGGATGTCGCCCGACGCCTTGCTGACCGGCGTCGTCGGCTCGCGGGGGATCAACTCATAGGGAATGGCATCCTCGAACGACCATTCCGGTCGAGGCAGTGCCGTGTCGGGCTCGGGATCGAACGCAGCCGCCGCCGGGTGGCATTTCACACAGGCAAAGGGTGCGTGACTACCATGGCTGAAGACCGAGCCCGGCACCCAGATGTCCTGGATCTGGACGGGAGCGACGCCCATCCCACCGTCGCTCGCCGCACCCTCTTCGAGGGTATGGCAGGTATCGCAGGTTCCGGGTCGCTCGTAGAAGCGGCGTTCCGCGGCAGTGACCTTGCTGTCGACCCAGCGCTTCGACAACTCCGCCTCCTTGGCGGTCAGTCGCGCGCCCGGACGTCGGAGACGAAGCCTTCTCGGAGCCTCCGCGTCCTTGACTTCACCATTCAACACGCGCGTCGCGTAGAAACCGCGAATCCGAGCCCGGATCACGACCGGATCACCATGGGGTGTGAAGTTGGCCGGGGCAGAGGCATCGAAATCGAGCCGATGGCAATCCTGACAATGATCCTCGAAAACGATCGGTTCCATGTAGTAGCCACCGGCATCGGGCTGATGACAGGCCCCACATTGCAGGAACTGTTTGGCGTCCCCGCGACCCGTCACGGCCTTCCCGACATGGCGCAGGTGATTGAACTCGAGGCCGGAGACCTCGACCAGATCCGGAGTGACATCGACGGAGACCGCCTCTTCCAGTGGATTCGTCACCAACGCGAGTTGGAAGGGGGGATGGTCTTCCCCGAAATCGCTCGCGTCCCGCAGAGCCGTCGTCGAGATCTCCGCCTTGAGGTCCGCGTGACAGTCCGAACAGAAGCCGGAGCCGAGATCTGAAAGATCGACATCGCGTCCTCGATGCTCGAGATGGCAAGTCGCACACGCGACATCGTCCAACGTCGCCATCATCAGATCGGGGGGAGAGTGCCGACCGATATCGTGGTGACACGTCATACAATCATTGTTCTTGACCGCCTGGAAAAAGCCTGAATGGCAATCCTGGCAGTCGTTTTCGATATAGGAGTGACCCCGACTGACGTCACCCGTGTTCCAGGGCGACTGTGCCGGTTCCCAGACGAGGGGAAGCACGAGGAATCCGACGAAGACCAGACCGATCCCGGCGAAGGACAGCGGCCGGCGGGCGAACGCGCCGCCCTCGAGACCCAACTTCGTTCGCGCGTCGAGCGCGTTCCGTTCGCTCGCTCCGCGAACGATCTCCTCGTACTCGAGCGCGATTTCGACCTGGCTTCCCTCCTCCGGGTCGAGGACCCGAATCTCCCAGGAGCCGATCCGCAGCCTGTCGCCCAGACCGAGCCGCTCACCGGTCGTGACGAGTCCGTTGACGTTGACTTCCTGGCCCGCCGCCGCCTCGACGTAGAGCCTCCCCTCGGCCATGCGAAGGGTCGCCTGATGGAGCGAAATCGTGAGGCCCTTGAGAGACAGGTCGTTGTCCGGGCCGCGACCGATGAAGAGCGACTCGACGTCGACATCGCGGTCGAGTCGAACCTTCTTGCCCGTCGGACGGAGTCGGATTTCTGTGAGTCGGACACGCATGGATCAGTGGTACCAGAAGACGACAAAAATGTGTGTGATCAGCGCAGCGCAGGTTGCGAAGGCGAAGGGAACATGCACGATGAGCCAGAGGTCGAGCAATCCCTTGTAGCGGATATCGCGGCGTATCTGCTTGAGAATGAGTTCTTTGCGCGCGATCAACTCGACGAGCTTGCGTTCCTGTTCCTTGGCATCGCCGTCGAGATCGATTTCGGACGTCCGCAGACTCCTGAGCGCACGCGTCGTGCCGCAGCCCGGATCGTTCCCCGATAGCTGCGACCGGAACGCGCCACCGATTCGCGTCTGTTCGATCGAAGCCATGACGGCTTGCGCGTAGTAGTCGGGCATCCCGTCGGCGGCCGTCCGACATTCCGAATCGATCTCGGCGATCCGCTCGAGCATCGCGTCAAGAGTAATGTTATTTCGATTGCGTGTCATCGAAATCGGAACGAGCGCATAGAACCCGACACCGAGAATCCCACTGAACACCACGACGCACATCAGGGCGTAGGCCAGTGTATGGATGTTCATGCCGAACTCGAAGCCCGAATGAAGGGGCACGAGGAAGATCAAGGAAGTTCCGAGATAGACGTGGGCCGAAACCCAACCCTTTAAGGGAGCACCCGTCGATGTGTAGTCCCGCTTGCGAAGACCGAGCCACATCAGCCAGAAGATAATTCCCGCTGCGATCGTTCCGAGGCCGTAGCCAGTCCATGAACTTCCGCTGCGGCCGCCCGGCGGGTCATCCAGGATGTAGAGGGCGAGCGACGCAATGAGCAGACCGATCGCGATCTTCAAATAGCGATAATTCTCGTGCTCGAGGAATGTGCGGGGCCCGATCACCTAGCCCTGCCTTTCGTAGATTTCGTCGACGTATTCGCCGGGATCGATACGCACGATCGCGCCGGTCGGACACGATGCGACACACGCCGCTCGCGGAGCACCGCTCTTCTTTGCCGGCAGTTCACGGCAAAGATCGCATTTCACTGCCTTCTTGACCGTGGGCGCACCCCCTTCGTCCGATTTGGACTGTACCGCCTGCTTCGTCGCACGACGTGGGAAGAGGAGTCTCATCAGGAGCCCCGGACCGGGTTCATCATCGACCTTCGCCATCTTGATCACGTCGTAGGGGCAATAGGCCTCGCAGTTTCCGCACCCGATGCAAGTCTCGTCGTTGATCCAGACTTCGCCGTTCGGATCGCGGTTGAGCGCGTCTGGCGGACAGTCCGTCATACATTTCGGATTCTCGCAATGTTGACACGCGGTCGGCAAGTGGAGCGCGCTCCCTGCACTCGTCATATAGGTCGCGCCCGCTTCGCGGTTGAGTCGCGACACACCACCATGTGTCTCGCCGCAAGCCTTTTCGCAATTGTCGCAGCGCACGCAGAGCGTCTCGTCGATCATGAGCAGATCGGTCGCTTCTTTTCCGCCGGCCTTCTGCAGCCACATCATCGTGCCGCGACCGTGCTGCCGACGAGCATCCGCGATGATGAATTCCTGTTCCTTGCGCTCCAGGTATTCGCGAATCTCCCGTTCGCTTTCGACGTAGGAGAGGATGACCTCGGTGGGAATGCGAACCGTCTCGCAATCGACCCCGGCGCGGGCTGTCGCAGATCGCATGCGGCCGGGATGAAGAACGGCAAGCTCACCGATCGTCGAACCCGCTCGGATCGAATCAATCTGTTCTTCGACGCCCTTGTGACGCTTGTAGATATCCGCCGTCCCGCGACGGATGAGATGCAAACCGTCGGGCTCGTCTCCTTCGGAGAAAATTTCGCTTCCGGCTAGATGAAGCAGCGTTTCGGATCGATAGGCGAGTCGCTTTCGTGTGCTCGCGGCAAGCGACGGGAAAAGCGATGCGAGCGCCGAGCTCACGTAGGCTGCATCGATTACCTTCCTGACGTCCTCGACCGAACGGGTGAGTTTGGTCATCGAATTGCGCGGCGCTTCGATCAAGACCGAACGCATGGTGGTCGTCACCGTCTCTCCGCGTCGCCGTCCGGAAATCAATCCATCTTCACCGAAGAACTGTCCAGCCGAACGCGATGATCGTCGTTCCGCCCGCTGGTCATCTGGAAGGGTCGGATCAGAGTTGTCGAGATGGACGAGCTCGACTTCACCTTCGAGGATCGAAAAGAAGGTGTTGTCGAAGTCGGCGCGGCGATAGATCACGGTTCCCGGGGGTTCCACCCGAATCTTCGACTCGAAGATCAACTGGCGAAGCTGGACCGAGGTCAGCGGTGAGAGCGTGGGGATCGTGTCCTGGATGTTCTGAAGGTTCTCCGTGACGGTTCCGCCGACCTCGCGGAATTTCTGGGCGAGAACCGGTTCATCGGCGGGCTTCACCGCTTGTCCGAGAACGTGCTCCACGACCTCGAAACCCTGGTTCATGCAGTTCTTGATCAGCGGGTAACCGACGAGCGCGCCGACCATGTAGATCCCCGACACGTTCGACTCGTATTTGTCCGAAACGTCGGGAATCGCCTCCTTGTCTTCGCTCGGAAAGCTGATGCCGAGACTCTCCAGAAAGGAGCGCGGCGGAGTGGCGCCCAGACGGCCGATCACGAGGTCGCATTCGATCTTGACCTCTGCGCCGTCCTTTGTTCGAAAGACCGCACCGTCCGGTTCGAATCGGTCGGCGCTCGCATTGGACAGGTAGTTGATCTCGCCCGACTTGATCCGGGTCTCGATCGCCGACTTGTTCATCGGTTTCGCGCGGTCGATCTCGTTTCGGCGATTGACGATCGTGACCTCGTTGCCGTTCTCCGCCAACGCGATCGCATTTTCGATCCCCGCATCCCCGACGCCGACGACGACGACGCGCTTGTCTTCGTAGGCCTGCGGATCGTCCAACTGATAGGTCACCCAGACCTGCTCATCGCCGGGGATTCCGAACTTGCGCAAATCGCCCTGCACCCCGATCGAGAGCACGATATGGGTTGCGTCGACGGTCGCAGCGCCATCCGGACCCCTCATCGAGATCTCGAAGGCGCCTTTCTCTCCCGCGATCGAGAGGACCTCGGTCGCTTCGACGAGGGTCGCTCCTGCATCGTCGACCGCATTTTTCCACCATTCGAGCACCTGCTCCCGGACCGCTTCCTCGAAGATCATCTTGAGGTCCGCCTGCAGCGGGAGCTGCGGCGGCTCCGCCATCACGAGCTTGCCCTTCTGGTACTTGACGATCGTATCTGCCAGGACCGAGCGCTCATAGAGCGTGTGGGCGACACCGCGCTCGGCGGCGCGCACCCCCGCGGCGATCCCGGCAGGGCCGGCACCGATGATCGCGAGCTTCACACCGGAGGGATCGGGCGGTGCCTCATCCGGCGAGACCGGACGAAGATGATGCTCGGCGGGCGGGTCCGCGACATCTGGATCGACTGAGGCGTCCGCCAAAGCTGGTGTCGGCGCTGGTTCGGGTTCGGGCTCGGGTTCGGG
>JAPYTP010000003.1:0-4697 GCA_029941885.1 Myxococcota bacterium | reverse complement strand
TCGGGCTCGGGCTCGGGCTCGGGCTCGGGTATAGGAGAAGCCTTAGGAGGAGGCTCCTCGATGACCGGCGACTGGGGGGGGGGCGACGACGGGGGGGCGGCGGGGAGCGCAGCGGGTGCGGCCTCCGCGGTTGGCTGCGCGGGAGCGGGGGCAATCGGGGCAGAGGGCGCCCCTGCTGGCCCGATCTGGGTCGCAACGGGATCGGCCTCTCCGACTGGAGTGGCCGATTCGTCGACTTCATCGCTCTCGAGCTTGAATCGGAGCGCCACACGATCCGCGAGCTGGATCTCCTCTCCGCCGTGCAGTTCGATCCGATCCGTGATCTGGACGCCATTTACGAGCGTACGATTCACCGCACTCTTGTGAACGAGAACGAGCGCCTCTCCCTCCCACGAAAGGGCCGCATGGAGACGCGAGATGCTCTCGTCCGAAAGTTGAACATCACAGCTGAGACCGCGACCGAGGGTGGTCGTCGACGGGCCGATTTCGTAGACCTGTCCGGCCTGATCCGGCAGGCCGCTCATCACGGTCAACGTGGCTCTCATCGACAACCTGGCCCACCCCTCGCGCAGCGGATGCGAAACGAGTGGTTCGCATCACGACGCCGGCGCGAGTCTAAGCGAGCGCATACGGTCGAGGCAAAGAGTTCGTCGTGAAGAGCGCGACTGCGATGGCCGGAGTCTGGCAACGGGAGGCCCGGCAACGATTTGTTCGGGGCCCCGACAATGCCAGGTGAGGCGACCCGACCCACTTTTCGACGAGGAGGGCGCGACGGAGTCGGAGGGCGGTGATCGAAGTGGGGATCGGGTGCCCGCAGAGTCAACCGCAACCGGACCCGAACTCGGACAAGCGGCTTTTTGGGCCCCGGGAATCTGCGGCGTCGGCTCGATTCCGGACTCGGACCGTCACTCCGATCAATTTTGTGGTTTTTTAAACCCGTTTTCGATCGTCCGGACTCAAGCGGCGTGGCCGAAAGGCCGATTTCTCATGCGAGTTCGCAACGTTGCCACCCCGCTAGCCCATCGTGAGATCCAGCATGTCGGCGTACCTGAAGTTCTTCGAGCTCGAGCAATCCCCCTTCGAGGGCAAGGCGCAGGCGCAGGTCGTGCTGGGCACCCGGGCTCTGCGTGATGCGTTCTCCACGATCCAGACCGGTCTCGAAGAAGGCACCTCCCGAATCTGCGTGAACGGGGAGCCGGGGCTCGGCAAGACGAGCCTGGCCCGGGCTCTGCCCAAGCTGTTGGGCGAACCCGCGCGCGTCGCATTGATTCTCGATCCGACGATTTCCTGGGAAGCCTGCCGCGGCAGACTCGCAAAACAATGGGGCCTCGCGTCGGGTGGACTCCCGCGCGCTCACCTCGTCGAAGCCGCTCGCGATCGAAGACTGATCCTCGTGATCGATCAGGCCGAAAAGGCCAGCGAGGAATTTCTGGATCATCTCGACGTCCTGCTCAGTTATCGAAGCGAGGACTACCAACCGGTCGTGCAGAGCGTGCTGCTCGCGCGACTCGCGACCCGCGACGGCGAGGCGCCCTCGCCACTCGTGTGGTGGCTCGATCGAATCCAGACGCTGCAGCTCGAGTTCGCTCCGCTTCCCCGCGGCGGCATCGAATCCTACATCCACAAGCATCTCAGGCGGGCCGGCTGGACGGGGGATCGCCTTTTCAGTGAAGACGCCGCCGGCGCGATCCATGGATACAGCGGCGGCGTACCGGGTCAGGTGTCGGCGCTATGTGAAAAGCTGCTTGGGGAAGCCGCTGCTCGCAATCTCTCCACCATTGACGCGGACTTCGTCCATTCGATCTGTGACGTCGAGGGCGAAGAAGAGGCCTGGACGCTCGGCCGCGATTTCGTCGAGATCGATGCCTCCCCCCAACCCGATGCCAAGCCCGAGACCGCCATCGATACCAGGCCCGAAGCCCCTCCCGCGCCCGACTCGGAAAAGGAGTACGACTCGGCCGCCGAAACCGGGTACGAGACAGACGAGGTTGCCGCGGACGACACACGCGCGGAAAGCGAAGTCGAAGCCTCGGAGGCCCAGTCACTCGCTCTCGCATTGGAACATTTTCGCGGCCAGAGCGACGTGGCGGATCCGAAAGAGACGGGGGCCCGAGAGAGCGGGCTGCTCGAGCGAGACGAGGCGGACGAGGAATCGGAAATCGATGCGGCCTCCGCAGGGGTCTGGCCGGAGTTGGATCCACTCGACGCCCCCCCGACCGAAGATGAGCTTCGCGAGATCCTGGGCAGTGGACTTGCACGCAATCTACGCATGCTCGCCCTGGCTGTGCTCGCAGCCGTGCTGGGCGGAATCGGACTCGCGATCCAAAGCGGTGAAACAGAGTCGGTGACGCCGGATCTGTCGAATTCCCTTGCCCGTACGGCTCCGAAGACGAATCGCACCCCGCGCGCGATCGTGGAGCCGAGTCTGCCGCGACTCGACGAAAGCGTGCCCGCCGAGGACACGGCGCCGCTCATCTCGATCGAGCGGGGCGCCGGCTTCGTCCCGATCGAGACCCTCACAGAAAGAAGAGCCGCGCAGAGCGACACGGAACCTTCGATTGTAAAACTCGTCCCGACCCCGATCCCGCGCGAGCAAGGCGCGAACCTCGAGCCCTTCTCCCGAGCGCCCGCAGCCCCGGCGGCAAGCGACGCCGGAGGCGCAGACGAGGCCAGTACCGAGGAGCGTTTCTGGTAGTCGGGCGTTCGACCTGCCCAGACCCGTAAATTCCCACGGCCGACTGGCCGAGATCCGATGAATCCGTGGCGGAATCAGCCCACGACCACACCCTCTGACTTGGAGTCGTCGCGCAGGAGCCTACGCTCTGGCATTGACCCCACCCGAGCAAAGGGTCTCGAGGAACACCGACATGAGTGCATATATGGGCGCTGCCGTCCTTCTCTATCTCCAGGAACTCATCGACTGGGATTCCTACTTCAGTTGGCGCAAGGGCGAGTCCAGCGACGTCGAGGTCGACCGAGCCGCTCTGCAAGAAGTTCTCGAGACCGCGGCCCAGATCTGTTCGGAAATGGAACCGGCGCTGCGCGCGGGTTGGTACGAATGCGCCAAGCTCGAAGGCGATGAGGTCGTGTATCCGCCGCATATCAAGGAGACCCTCGACAAACTCCGCGATGCAGGATTGATCAGCTTCGGTGTCGAAGAGCAATACGACGGCTTCGAATTGCCCTCGTTCGTCGCGAACGTGATCCTCCAGATGGTCTCACGCGCGGACGCAGGCCTGATGACGATTTTGGGGCTGCAGGCGGGCGTCGCCGAGGATATCCAGAAATTCGGATCCGAAGAACTCAAGCGGGCCTATCTGCCTCGCTTCGCTTCGGGTGAGGTGATGGGCGCGATGGACCTGACCGAGCCCCAGGCCGGTTCGGACCTCGGTGCGATCCAGACGCGTGCAACCAAAGACGGCGAACGTTATTTCATCGACGGCGACAAGATCTTCATCACGAACGGTGGCTGCGAGATCCACCTCGTACTCGCTCGAGACGGCGACACCTACGATCAGTCGAAGGGCACGACCAAGGGACTCACGCTCTACCTGGTTCCGCGAACCTTGCCTTCGGGTGAGAGGAACGGCGTCAGCGTCACCCGACTCGAAGAAAAACTCGGCATCCACGGCTCACCAACGGCGGCCATCCATTTCGAACGCGCCGAAGGATTCCTGGTGGGCAACGAGGGTGAGGGCTTCAAGGCCATGCTCTCGCTCATGAACAATGCGCGCCTCGGGGTTGCCGCCCAGGGTGTGGGAATCGCCGAAGCAGCGTTGAGCGTGGCGCTCCAGTATGCCCGGGATCGGGTGCAGTTCGGTCGGGCCATCGCAGAACAGCCCCTGATGAAGGATCGGCTGGCCAAGATGACCCTCGAACTCGAGGGAAGCCGCGCGCTCCTCTACCGGGCATGCGCTCTGGTCGACCAGAACCACGCCATCGAGAATGCGCTCGCGCGGGAGCGTGAGCTCTCGGCGTCCGAGCGGGTCGAGCTCGAGGCTCTCTTCGAACGCAACGACACGCGTATCCGGCTGCTCACGCCGCTGGCTAAATACATGGGTACGGAGGCGGCGGATTCGATCACTCGAGATGCGATCCAGATCCACGGCGGGCTCGGATTCATGGCCGAGTCCGAAGTCGGCAAGCTCCACTCGGACGCGATCATCACGACGATCTACGAGGGCACATCCGAAATCCAGGTCTCGTTTGCGCTCAAGGAAATCGGGAGGGGTGCGCTCACGGTTGTCTTCGAGGCGCTCGAGCAGGAACTCAAGACCTTCGAAGATCCGAAACTCAAGGCGCAGGCGGACAAGGTCCTCGAGGGCATGAACCTGATCCTCGGCGCGGCAGGATCTCTGCTCGCCGATTTCAACTATGCGCTGATGTCCGCGCAGTCGCTCGCAGAGGTCGTTGCGAGTGTCATCGCTGGAGCCGAGCTGTTGAAACAGGCGAAAGCGGATCCGCGCCGCTTCGATCTCGCGGCCTCCTGGATCAGCCGCCGAATGGTGGATCTGGAAAGCCGCTGCAAGCGCATCAAAGAGGGATCCGTGGATCGGCTCGATCGCGCGTCAGCGATCATCGCACTGAACGATTGAGTCTGTCGAGTCAGGCGGTGAGCTACTCGCCGCCCGTCTGCCGGAGCCACTCTCCGAGCAGGATCCCCGTAGCCGCCTGTACGTTGTAGGCAGGAATGAACC
>JAPYTP010000002.1:80863-119006 GCA_029941885.1 Myxococcota bacterium | reverse complement strand
GTCCGAAGAACTCGACCTCTCCGCAACCGAGCGCGCGGCCCGCGCCCACGCCACCCCGCCAGTTGCAATAGAAACCGAGGAGCTGCCAGACGCCGTCGAGCCCGAGGCAACCAGGTTGTACCGGGTCGCCAAGAAAGTGACAGTGGAAAAACCAATCGTCGAGTCGCACATCCCGAGAGGCACTCATCTTGCCGCGGCTCTTGTCGCCACTGATATGTTCGATCCGATCGAGCATCAACATCGGAGGCACGGGTAGACGCGCGCGGAACCCCTCCGGCGGATCCTTGATCAGACGTCCGTAACCGAAAGCGAGCAGCTCTGGCTGGTCGAAATGATCGCGGCTCTTGAACTCTTCGTGGGTCAACATACTCGCTCAGTCATTCCTCGCATCTGTCCTGGGATCGTCCCAGTGGAAATCGAATCGAAATTGCGGAGATGCTCCCACGATTCCTCTCGACTCGCGTTACGTTAATTCGTCTCTTCGCGAAAGCGCATCACGTAGCTTCCCCAGCTGAGTCCGGACCCGACGCCGACGACACAGATATCATCCTGCGGCGTCCACTTGTCCCAGAGCTGGGAGATCACGCTCCCCGAACTCGCGCCTGCCGTATTTCCGAAGAACTCACAATTCGAATGGTGCAGTTCGTCCAGGATCTCACAACGTCGACAGACGGACTCGAGCATGCGCAGGTTCGCCTGGTGCCCCACGAAATTGAAGCTGCGACCCTCGTCGGGAAAACGTTCTCGGCTGGCCAGATAGAGATCCGAGGTCTTTCGAATCGCAAATGTCTGGACCGTGCGACCCTCTTGATAAAAATGTCCGAGCCGCGGTACCACGACCTTGTCGTGACCACCGGGGTCGCTCAGGAAGGTCTGGTCGATCAGCTCGGCCCGGCCTCGACTCCGGGTCGAGAAGACCGCCGCCAACGCTCCGTCCCCCCAGAGAACCGCTGAGGCGCGGTCGTCATAGTGAACCGTGCCCGTCATCGGTTCCGCGGTGACCAGCAAGACGATTTCAGGCAGCTTGGCTGGATCCATCATCGACAGCATGTACACACCCGCGATGAAGCTCGAACATGCGGAGTTGATGTCCAGGCTCGCCGCTTCGACTCCGAGTTCCGCACCGATATTGCAGGCCTCGGCCGGCGAAACCGTATTCGGCGCACAGCCACCCCCGAGCAGCAGGCCGACGTCGGACACCGCAACACCGGCCCGTTCGAGGGCCAACTCCGCCGCGCGCGCGCCCATCTGGGCGTTCGAAATTTCTGCAGCTTCGATCGCTCCCCGCGGATCGGCATTCCTCGTCTCCCGGATATAATCGAGCGAAAGAGCCGTCCGTCGGCTCCGGATGCCCGTTCTCTCCAAGATCCACTCGTCATTGGTGCCAATGTCGAGTTCTTCTAGAAAGCGATTTGTGATCTCGTTCTCCGGATTGAAATGTCCGAGTCCGAGAAGATTCAAGCCCACTGTCTTGCCCTCACCGTACACGTCCGCCAGGGGGATCTGACTGACTTGGGTGCTCCAAATTTGCCGCCGTGGCGGGACCTACTTCGTCGATCCGGAGATATGCTCTCCGCCGTCCACCCGAATCACTTCACCATTGATCCAGCTCGCTTCATCCTGCGAGAGAAGGAAGATCACACCTGCGACATCCTCAGGGGTCGTAAGCCGACCTCCCGGATTGCGAAGGCGCGCCTGACTCTTGAGCTGATCGCTCCCGGGAATCGCGCGAAGAGCGGGCGTTTCCGTCACTCCGGCCTGGATCACGTTGCAGCGGATTCCGTAGGGGCCGAACTCCAAGGCAATCGACCGGGCGAGCGCCTCGAGCGATACCTTCGCTGCCGACACCGCGGCATAACCCTTCCAAGCCACTTCGTTTCCTTCGCTCGTCAATCCGAAGATTCGCGTATCCTTCGCGAAAAGCCCGCGTCTGAAGAGTTCCTGGGTCCAGCCGAGCAGGCTCGTCCCCATCGCCAGGATCGTCCGACCGAAATCCTCTTCGTCGAGATAGGAACTGTCGGGGTAGGTCGGCTGGCTCGTGAGTGGATGGAGCCCGTCCTCGCCCGCCGCGAACAGCTCGTCCGCGAGTTCGGTCAACTTGTCGGCATCGATTCCCAGCCGATTTGCCAGAGCGGCGGTAGCGGTGCGGTCGCCGACCTTTTCGGGTGCGATCAACTTCAGGTTGCCAAAGGCGATCGAGTGGAGCAGCACCCGAACACGACCCTGCTCTCCGATGGCCCGAACGATCTTGTCGATCGTCTCGGATCTCTTGTCGCTGGCGATCGCGTCGGCATTCCACGAATGGAACCCACGACCCTCGGCTTCGGCGATTTCGGCCAGCTCATCGAAATGCGGCTGGATCTCCTTCATCGCGCCACGGCGGTCGCGATGAACGATCAGGACGTTCATCCCGGCACGCGCCAGGCGCTTGCCCGTCGCCAGACCGAAACCACTCGACCCTCCCAGGATCAGCGCCCACTCGTTGCTCGGGAATCCCTGTGCGGATTCGTTCATGCCCAAGTTCATTCCCTTCGACTGGTCGGCCGGTTAGGCGGACGGTCGGTTCTCAGCTCTCACGCACGCAGCCTCGGCGTGCGTTCTTCGCATCCGACGTCTCCGCAGCCACTCACTTCCTCGAACGCATGATCGCCCCGACCGCGGGACGCAACCCTAGGGGCGAAGCCAACCCACTCCCCAGGAAGAAACTTCGGGAAATGCGGAGATTCGGCTTACGGCGACACGGGACCTAAAGCCCCAGCGCGAAACCGAAGGGACCGGATCCGATCGGGAAAAAGTAGCGGGGGATTGTATCCTGAAGTGCAAATCTCTCGCAAATTATTGGAACCAGTGCGAGGTTCAGCCCAAGGATGACCCCTGGTCAGCCGCCGTCAAGACGCTCCCTCCATGTCAGCATCCCGTCCGAAATATATCGTAGGGTTACTCACCCAAATGTAGTTCATCCGCGATTCCGACGAGATCCCCCCTCCCAACGATCTCGATTCTGATTCCTTCCGGAAACGCATCGGACAGGCGTCGAAAATAGCCCCGGTCATGGCGGGCATCGACGATCACGACCAGACCTCGGTCGGTCTCGCTGCGAATCAATCGGCCCGACATCTGCTTGAGATGCAGCAGCATGCGACCCAGGGAAGCCCGGCTGAAGGGGTCCTCGCCCACGGCCCGGAGGCGGTCGTCCCGACGGCGGCGAAGCTCCGTCGGCACCTCGAAGGGCAGCTTTTCAATCACGACCGCCTGGAGATCGTCGCCACGAACGTCGATCCCCTGCCAGAAGCGACGCGCCCCGAGCAACACGGCGCCGCCCTTCGCCTTCCGAAAGCGATCGACCAGAGCGCCGGGGTCATCTCCAGAACGTCGAGGCAACAAGACCTCGATCCCCTCCCCCTCGAGCAGCCGGCCGAGACGATCCGCCGTGTCCCGCATCCGCGCGAGGCTCGTGAAGAGTCCGAGCGTCCGACCCCGGAGCCGGCGGGCCAGAATCGCCAATGTCTGAGCGGTCTCCTCGACCAGATCCGAATCGTGGTCGATCGCGACGACCCGCATCGCGCGCTCATAGGGAAAGGGCGATCCGACGGCGCGGCTCCAGCTCTCTTCGACTTCGTCCCCAGCGAGTCCGACTTCGCCGAGCGCGGCGTGGTCGTCCCCGCCCACGAAGAGGGTCGCCGAAACGACGGCCAGGCCCTCGACTCGGCCCAGGAATTCACGTCGAAAGGATTCTCCCGGTGCGACCGGACGAAGGACGAGCGACCAGCGATCGTAGGGACTCTCCAGACCTTCGAAGGCGCCCACATAGTCATCGTTCGTCGGACCGAACGCGATCCGGAGCCCATGGGCAGCGCCCGACAGGGCCTCGACATTGGCTGCAATCGAACGCTCCGCTTCTTCCTCGCCCTCGAGATCCCGGAGAGGCTCGGTCGGCAAGCCTCTGTTGTCCTCCCCGGTAACGAGACGCTTCGCGGGCCCGAGTCGCGTGGCATGCGCCGCGAGTGCTTCGAGTCTAATCGCGGCGCTCTCGGACAGTTCGACCGCCGCCGGGAATCTATTTCCCGCCTCTCCCGCAAGCTCCACACCCCCGAATGCGTCCGCGGCATCCGCGATCGTCCGTCCCAACCCGATCAGCTCCAGCATCAGATCGCGCCGATTCTGTCTCAGCGCCGCCTCGTCACCACGGCTCTTGGGCTGCGCGACGAGTCCCGTACTCGCATAACGTCTTTGCGCACGCCTACTGGGTGCACCAAAGAGCTCGTCGAGTCGCTCGGCAACATCCTCTGGCCGTACCCGGAGCGCATAGACCTCTTCTGCCACGCCGCCCACCTCGTGTCCCTCGTCCATCACGACGTGCGCGAAACTCGGATAGTCCGGCGGCCAGCGGAGGAGGAGATCGTGATTCGCCACCACGAGATGGGCTTGATTGAGGGAACTCCGGTGACGACCGAAGGGGCAGCGTTTTTCATGCGAACACTGTTCCCGTGAACATTGCTCCGCCCGCACTGCAACACTCGATCGCAGCAGCTCCCGCAATTTTGGATTTCGTCGCACCAACGCCGCCGGGACCGTACCAACCTCGCCGTGCGGACGAATCCGGGCGCACGCTTCGAGCAGCGCGTAGTCCATCTTGATATCGTCGAGGAGCGCAGGGTCCTGCGCCTCCGCGAGCGTTGCCGAGAGCCGTCTTTCGCACACGTAGTTCGCGCGCCCTTTGATCGAGAGCGCGCGAAGTTCGGGATAGCCGAGGAATCGCGCTGCGGTGGCGATATCCTTGCTGAGCAATTGATCCTGGAGGAGTTTGGTTCGGGTCGACAGGACGACGGGCTGCTTGATCCCCTGTTTCGATTGCGCCACCGCGAATGGAATCGCCGCGGCGAGATAGGCGAGCGATTTTCCGACGCCGGTCCCGCCTTCTAGCTTCGCGACGCCACCGTCCGAGAAGACGTGAAAGAATTCCCGCGCGAGGGCGAGCTGCTCCTCTCGCACCCTGTAGCCCGGGAAATGACGCTCTCCCCGCCCGGCATCCCCGAGTGCCATGAGGATCTCTTCAATCTCGAAAGGGACGGGCTCCTCATCGCTTCGCCCGATCTCGAGAAATCGTACATCCGCTTCACCGGTCGTGTCCGCGCCAGCGTGCGCCTGGTCCCCTTTTCCTGCTTCGCTTCGCGAGAAGGCCGCGAAATCGAAATCGTGGTCCGGACCCATGCAAGCCGCGGACGGCGCGAGAAGCGAGTGCCAAGAGGATTTCTCGAGATGGCGAGTCACGATGCGACTTGCTTCGACATAACGCGGCACGTGACCTTGCGCGCCGAGGGCGATCCGACCGAGCACGCAAGCCACATCGATCGCGTCCTCGAGCGCGGAATTTTTCTCCTCGCGACCCAGCAGCAGTCTCGTGAACGTCTCGAGCCTAAGATCCGGCGCGTCCGGGTGGGTCAGCGCGAGAATCTCCTGGGTGTCGAGATAGCGTGCATTCCCGAAGGAGGAATCGACGTCTCGCCGCAGGAAGCCTCGCTCGAAATCCGCTTGATGGGCGATGAGTACCCGCCCTTCGAGAAGCTCACGAACATCGTCCCGAATCTGGATCATGCGCGGAGCCGCCACCACATCGTCGTCGACCAGCCCGGTCAACCGGCGGACGAGGGCTGGAAGCGGGCGACTCGGACGTACGAGCGCGGAGCCGATTCCCACCGTCTCTTCCCCGGCATCGAGCAGAAGCAACCCGATTTCGATGATCTCGGCGGAACGGCTCTCCGGCGGCCCGGTCGTCTCGAGGTCGACCACTGCGACCGGCCCGAGCGAGGCAAGCCACGGCTGCAGCGCCTCGAGCGCCAACCCCAGCGTCGCGGGATCACGGCGCTCGACCGAAAATTTCAACCCTCGCCCCCTTGCCACCCGGATTCACCGAAGGAATTCACGAGACCAATCCCGTCCGCGGATCGCTAGACGTAGATGCCTCCGCCGTACTCGCGATCCTGCCGGATCTCGACGTTGATGAGCGCGGGCAAGCCAGAGGCCGAGGCCCGCTCGAGCGCCGGCCGCAGCTGGTCGGGCTCGGTCACGTACTCACCATGACCGCCCAACGCCTCGACGACCTTGTCGTAGCGCGTCCGGTTCAACAGCACGCCCTCCAGTCGATCCCATCCATAGATCGCGCCCTGGGGTCGCATCATCTGACCCCAGGCGCCGTCGTTGCCGACGATGCCGATGATCGGGAGGCCGAAGCGCACCGCGGTGTCGTATTCCATTCCGTTGAACCCGAAGGAGCCATCGCCGTAGATGATTACGACCGGGCGATCCGGATGGGCCAGCTTCGCAGCCAACGCGAAGGGCATGCCGACACCGAGTGTCCCAAGCGGGCCCGGGTCCATCCAGGCGCCTTCGCTGCGCACCGGGATGATCTTGGCCGCGGTCGCCACGATATCCCCGCCGTCTCCGATCACGATCGGCTCGGCCATCCCGCCCAGCCAATCTCGCACTTCGCGACACATGCGCTGGGGATCGATCGGAACTTCGTCGCTGTTGAGGTTCGCTTGGACCTTGGCCTCCGCTTCGTTCTCGATTTCCCGAAGCTCGTCGCGCCAGGACGAGAAGTCGAGTTGTACGCTCTGGCTCTTCATCTCCTCGAGCAGAGCGTCGAAGGAGCAGGCGAGATTGCCGACCAGCGGTACATCCGTCTGACGATTCTGACCGATCAGTGTCGCGTCCATGTCCAGCTGAATGATCTTCGCGTCCGCCGGAATCGTCTGCCCGAAACGCATTCGGAAGTCGAGTAGCGTACCCGCCAGGATGATCAGATCGATCTTCGCGAGCGCGTCGCGTCGCGAACGGTTCAGGAATTCAGGCGAATCCGGCGGGACGCTGCCGCGAGCCATGCCGTTCGTGTAGCTGGGAATATGCGTCTCGGAGATGAATCGATTCATGTCGCCCGACGCATGCGACCACTTCACGCTCGTGCCCGCCATGAGCATGGGTCGTTCGGCGTCGCGAAGCAGATCGATCGCCTTGCGAACCTCGTCGCGATCGGGCGAGAGCCGCGGCGGGTTCGTTCGGATCTTCGGGATCGCGACTTCTGTCTCGACACTGCCCATGAAGATATCCATCGGAATCTCGAGATAACTCGGACCGGGGATTCCCGAGACCGCGTGCCGGATCGCGAGCTCGACGTATTCGGGGATTCGCTTCGTCTCGTAGATCGCATCGCAATATTTCGTGATCGGACGAACGACTCCGAGATGGTCCATCTCCTGGAGAGATCCGCGCCGCAGATTCTCGAACGGACCCTGACCGCCGAAGATGAGGATCGGAGAGTTCGCACGCCATGCGTTTGCGATTCCGGTCACCCCGTCGGTCACGCCAGGACCGGCGGTAATTGCCGCGACACCGATCTTGCCCGGGTTGCAGCGGGCCCATGAATCCGCCGCGTGCACAGCCGCCTGCTCGTGGCGCACGTCGACGATCTTGATGCCTTCGTCGATACAGCCGTCGTAGAGAGGCATGATGTGGCCGCCGGAGAGCGTGAAGATGACTTCGACACCCGCCTCTTTGAGGGCCTTGGCGGCAAGCTTTCCGCCGTGGAGAGGCTTATCGGACATGAGGACTCCAATTCGTCGCCGACACGGGTGCCGGGACGACGGGTGGGGGCAGGATGAGCCAGGGGCCGATTCGGCCCGGTTCTGCGCGAACGTTCACCATATCACTGGCGCCGGACGAGGGCCAAGCGTGAGCGGACGTCCACCCGACATCTGCCCGCGGACCCGGGATCGCGGTCGATCGGGTCGAGTCATCCCCGGGTGCCCTCCCGTGCGTGCGGGGGATCGCCCGGAGGATGTTGTCACCTCCGCAGACCACGCGTCGCACGAACACACCCGCGCGGGGCCCGAAAAGATCACCGCAAACGAAAGAAGCCGTCGATCGCCTTGCAGCGTTCGCCGGCTTCGTCTCGGTCGTCGGGCGGTCGTCCTTCCGGAGTGCGCCGCGAGTGCTGTGATCTAGCGAACCGTGAACTGGGCGCGCCGGTTCAGCTGGTACGCCGTTTCCCCCGTGCCGCTCACCGCGGGACGGGCCTCGCCGTAGCTCACCGTCGTGATCTGGCCGGAGGCTACGCCGAGATCGAGCAGATAACGACGGACCGCGCGGGCACGCCGCTCACCGAGGGCAAGATTGTATTCGTCGGAGCCGCGCTCGTCACAATGGCCCTCGATCGTCACCGAAGCGCCGCCCTGTCGAAGCGCAGTGGCGGCGCCCTCGAGGATCGATTCGTAGTCGCCCTTGATCGTCGATTTGTCCAGATCGAAGTAGACCGGCGAAATCGAGAGACTCCTGTTCGCGACCGTCGTGTCCCGCACGACCGGTGCCGGAGGCGGCGTCGACGCATCCCGGAACTCGCTCGTGTCCGACGCCTCTTCCATGGACGTATCGGGGGTCGAGGCGCAGCCGGCCGCAAAGGCGAGAACTGCGGTCAGCAGGATTGGGATCAGCCGCATCTCGGTCGGAGTGGAAATTCGTCGCATCATGACTCAGTCGTTGCCTCCACGACGAAACCCTTGCCCACACGCGTAGCGCACGGTCGCACGGCTCATCGATCTTTCTAGTCTTGGCGTTGCTTCGCTCTTGCTTGTTTGCGTACCCGCCGAACATTGGCGGGACTCCATTATGTCCTTGTTCTTGCCCTACCCGTGTCGGTCGCCGGGACGGCATGGGCCACCCGACATACGATCCGATCGAGATAATGCGGGCTCACGCCCTGCTCTGCAACCGCCCTACCCGCTCGATAGGCGGTCACCTAGCCGATTCAACAGGGATTCCCAGTGACCCTCAGTGCACGGGAACCGTCGGTCGACCTACTCGAGCCGAGCCAGCACATCCGACATCGCGGCCGGGTCCAACCAGAAATGATAATTCTCCCGAACATCGACGAACTGAACCGTGCCCGACCTGTCGAGCACGAGGGTCGTGGGGTGGGGCACCCCCTTTTCGATGTTCTCCGGATCTTCCTTCAAGATCCCCAGATCGCGGATCAGCCGGCTCTTTGGATCCGACAGGAAGAGAACCCGCTTTGCCAGCCCGAGTTCATCGATAAAAATTCTCGTCCGCTCGTTGATCTGTGCTGCGGACATGACCCAGACGATCATCAGGTCGGGCGTCGCATCGAAGGCATCCCGCAGCTCGACGAGCCGCGCCTTGGTGAAGGGTCACCAATCCACGCTGCGCTCGAAGGTGATCAGGACACGGCGGCCGAGCAGGTCGTCCCGGGTCACTCGGCGCCCGTCGAGCGCGAAGAGTTCGAGTTCGGGCAGCGTGCGACCGATCGCGAGTTGGCTTTCGAAATCCTGGCGAACCCGGTTCTCGTTCCCACGCGCGGTCATCGCGGCGGTCGGCAGCAGCATGTTCAATGCGAGCAGGCCGACCACGACCAGACTCGCCAATCCACGCAGGATCATGATGTCTCCCCCGCACTCGCCGCAACGCCCGCGTAGCTTTCCGCGACCGTCGGTCGCAACCAGATCAGGGCGAGAGCGGTCAGCAAGAAGGCGCTCGCCTCGGTGCGCGGCAGGTCACCGAGCCAGCTGTAGTAGTCACCGATGATCCAGGCAACCATCCGCACGATCGACATCAAGATGAGTACGAACGCGGTCATCGTACCGATCGACCGCGACGAAAGCGGTTCGCGGGCCGCCCCCACGAGTCCTCCGGACCAGGCGAGCAGAGCACAGCCGGTGAACGCCACGAAATAGTGACCGACAGGACCGGTCGGCACGAGGGGGATGGAATTCGGCCTTTGGTAGAGGAAGAAGGAAGCGACCATCGCGACGCCGAATACGAAGAATGCGATTCCGAGCGTACCCATGAGCAGGCGGTAGAGGCGCATTCGAAGCATCGCCCGGTATGATGCCGCATCGTCGCTCCTCGGGCCCCTTTGCGGGGCCTGTCGGACCCGGTGTGGTCTACCATGATCGGTGAGGCCTCGACGTCAACGACTGAACGTCGTACAAAGCCGATCGCCCGCCGCCCCCGACCCCTGCCTCCGGAAAGCACCGGGAGCGATGGACTGCGGCGGCAGACCCCAGAAATCGATGGCCTGGACCCGAGCGGAGATTCCGGTGAGCACCCCCGATACGAAGAACGCCCCCGAATCCAGCGGAGCCGACGAGGTGAACCCCACCCTGCTCCTGCTTCGATTCAGCGGTGACCTCACGACCAAGGCACACGCCACCCGCCGCAGAATGACGTCGCGCCTGGTCGAGAACCTTCGCGCCTCGCTCAAAGCGAGCGGGCGCAAGGGCCGGGTCTTGAAGGAGCGCAATCGACTCTTCGTAGCCCTCGAGGATGTCGTTCCGAACGGCGAATCCGTTCCGACGGACGAAGAGATGGCGGCGCGTTTCGCCCGGGTTTTCGGCGTGCAGTCGGTCTCCGTCACCCAGGCCGTCGGCTGGTCTTCGCTCGAAGACATCATCGAGTCCGGCGAGGTGTTCGGCACTCCCCATGTCCGCGATCGACGCTTTGCGATTCGGGCGCGGCGGGTGGGCGATCGAAACGAGGTTCCGATCCGATCCGGCGACATCGAGAGGCAGCTCGGGGAAGCCCTGCGCCCGATCGCCTCGCGGGTCGACCTCTCGAATCCCGAGGCCACGATCTTCGTCGAGGTCGATCCGGACCAGGCCTATTTCTTCATCGCGAGCGAACGCGGGGCGGGCGGTCTGCCACTGGGAACCGAGGGCCGGGCGGTGAGTCTGCTCTCCGGTGGATTCGATTCACCCGTCGCTTCCTGGCGACTGCTCCGTCGGGGCGTCGCCCTCGACTACGTGTTCTGCAATCTAGGCGGAAGGCAACACGAACTCGAAACGCTCACGATCGCCAAAGTGATGGCGGACCGCTGGCAATGTGGCACACGACCGCGATTTCACGTGATCGACTTCGACCCCGTCAGCATCGAGATCCAATCGAAGGTCCGGATGCGATACTGGCAGGTGATCCTCAAGCGCCTGATGCTGCGCACTGCGGAAGCCGTCGCAGAGCGTTGGGATGCCGGCGCGATCGTGACCGGCGAAGCGATCGGTCAGGTCTCCTCCCAGACGCTCCAGAATCTCTCCGTGATCTCCGAGGGCGCCAGGCTTCCGATCCTACGGCCTCTGATCGGGAACAACAAGAACGAGATCATCGAGGAATCGAAGATCGTCGGGACCCATGATCTGTCGGCGAAGGTCGGAGAATATTGCGCGATCGTGCCGAGCAAACCGGCGACTCATGCGAAGCTCGATGACGTTCTCCGGGAGGAAGCTCAACTCGATCCGGGCGTCCTCGCGGAGGCGCTCGAGAATCGCAGCCATTTCAATCTGGCGGATATCGATCTCGAAGCCTGGGGTGCAGAAGATCTGAGCACTCGGGAGATCGGCCCCAAGGACATCGTGATCGATCTGCGCCCCAAAGCCGCCTACACCAGCTGGCATTATCCCGACGCGCTCTATCTCGATTTTCCCGAAGCGCTTCGCGCGTACGGTACCTTCGACCCCGGTGGATCATACGTTCTGTATTGCGAATTCGGCCTCAAGAGCGCCCACCTCGCCGATTTGATGCGAAGGGCCGGCCTGCAGGCTCGGCACATCTCCGGGGGTCTCCGCGAGATTCGCAGGATCTCAGAAGGGCGACGCTAGTCTCGGCGGAGCACGCGGGGCGAGGCCTCCGGACTCCCTTGCCTAATTCGCTCCCGGTTCGTGTTTCGCGAGACAGCCCTGGCAGATGCACTGGGCACCCCCATCGCGGCGGTCCCCCCGAAGCGTCAGCTCCTTGGGGAAAACCCTTCCGACACACCAGCACGGCGCACTCCCGGCGGGTGGCTGCGCGCCTTCCGCGACGGCCCCCGGGCGCGCCATCGCACATTCGTTGGGTCCACCGCACAGCACGCAACGACTGCGATCGACCGAAATCCGAATTTCCTCGCCGCTCATCCGGGGAGCGCCATGCAGCGGGGGTCGCGGGTCGCGCCGTAGATCCCGACGATCACGATCGTCCCAAATAGCCAGATCAACCCGATCCGTACGAAGAAGGCGATCCGCCAGAATCTCGAAACGAGCTCGTCCTCGGGGGGCGCTGTCGCCTCGTCCGCCTCCGAGCCGTAGCGCAGGAGAGTTTCGTACCGCTGGAGCCAGAAGAGCGCGTAGGTCCCCGCCGGGGGAAAGAGCAGGTTCAACGCGAACGCAATCTCGCTTACGTCGGCAATCGAACAGCGAATATCGGGCTCACCCAGGGTGATCAGGAACGCGAAGCCATTCACCAAGGCGAAAGCCACGACGGTGTCGCTGTAGGTGACGAGTCTATCTGCGAGCGCCGGACGATCCATGACGTCGTTCACTCCTCGAACGCGATGGGATGAGTTCCCCGCGGAGGGCCTAGGATAACGTGGGTGAGCCTCGAGGTCGGTCGCCTTCGACTCTGAAACCAGCGCCGCCCGGCTCTGAACCGCCGGCGTGGGAGGGGATTGTGCGGCGTCTGGGCCAAAGGAGGTCCCGCTCCCACCGGACCTAAGCGGACGAATTCTCGATGTCGCGAAGGAAGCGGAGCATCTCCGCATTGAAGATCTCGGCCTGCTCGATGTTCACGATGTGTCCGGCGTCGGGAACCACGACGTGTCGCGCGCGGGGAAGCTTGGCCACCATCACCTCGCCGGCTCTCCGGAAGGGCTTGTCGTGCTCGCCGACGATCACGACCGCGGGCACATCCATCGCTGCCAGATCGTCGATCACCGGAGGGGCAGGGCCAGAAATCTGACGTCCGAAGCGCGCGATCCCCGGTACGGATTGACTGATGATCGCGCGGGCGGCCGCCTGCGCCGCCGGAAGCTCGGGCTGGTTCCCAATGCACGTGGCACCTGCCCGGCCATTCACGAAATCTTCGAAGCCGCGCTTCTCGAGGAAGCTCGCCGTGCGTTCGACTTGCGCAGCCCAGGCCTCCGCTGCCTCCGCGTTCTTGAAGCCCGGCCCCGAACCGATCAACACGAGTCCCGCCACCCGTTCCGGGTGGCGCGCCATGAAATGCAGCGAAGCGAGTCCGCCGAAGGAGAGTCCCGCCGCCACGAATGGCGCGTCGGGCGTCGTCGCCTGCGCGACCGCAAGAAGATCGACGACGACGTCCTCGATCGACCAGGCTTTCGCCCCTTCTGGCGCGGCGGATCGACCATGGGCACGCAGATCCCAGAGTATCACGGGATGCCCCACGCCTAATAATGGCGCGACCTGTCCACGCCAGTTCTCGTGGGTCGTGCAATAGGCACAAGAAAACACCACCGGTGTCTTGACCCCCGCTACGGAATCGGCCGGTTCGTGACGCTCGTAGTAAATCGTCGCACCTTCACTCGTCGTCAGCAGAGCCAAGAACCGGAACTCCCTTCCTGAGGCTGCAGACCCGGATCGGCGGCGGCGAGCTTCAGCGGATATCGATCAGCATCGGTGGAATCAGAAGCGCGCTCCCCGAAGGCAACGCTGCCACCATTTCGATGAGACCCCGAAGCGGTTCCGGCCAATCGAAGAGCGGCACGGGAGATCCGAGGGCCGTCGACCGGAGCGCTGCGAAGAGTTGTTCCGAGAACGATGCGGGGCGTGGATAGGGAACGAGGTATACATCGGCATCTTCGTCGAGCCCGATCGCCCGCTTCGCACGACGGGCCGCTGTGTAGAGCCCACCGAGTTCGTCGACGAGGCCCGCCTCGAAGGCCTGCCTTCCGGTCCAGACGCGACCCTGACCGACGCGATCGACTTCTTCCATCGACATCGAGCGGCCGTCCGAAACCCGCGTCAAGAAAATCTGGTAGGTGTCGAATACCGTCGTCTGCAGCCGAGCCAGGGTGGCGGGCGACATCTTCTTGCTCGAGAGCAGGAAATCCGCGTGGCGACCGCGCGTGAGTGAATCGATTCCGATCTCGAGCTTGTCGAGGAGACCGCCGAGTACGGGGCGAAGCGCATAGACGCCGATCGAACCCGTCAGCGTACCCGGATCCGAGACGATCCCGTCCGCTCCGGAAGCCACGTAGTAGCCTCCGGACGCAGCCACGTCCGAGAAAGAGGCGATCACGGGCTTGCCCGCCTCTTGTGCCCGATCGACCGCGCGCCAGATCAATTCCGAGGCCAGCGCGGAGCCGCCGGGGCTGTCGATGCGAAACAGGATCGCGCTGATCGCCGGATCTTCAGCAGCGCCGAGAATGGCCCGCGAGATCGTCTCCGATGCAAAGGTGGCGGGGTGCGAGAACAGCGAGTTGTCGGCCTCGCCCTGGACGACGGGACCGCTGCCGTAGATCAGTGCAAATTCCGCCTCGGCTTCGAAACCGAGTTCCTCCGGCTCGACCAGGGCGTACTCGGAGTGGTTCACCACGTTGGGACCGAATCGATCGAGCAGCTGATCGAGGTGGAGTTCGCCGTCGAGTAGACCCACCGCTTCCAACTGTTGGTTTCGGATCACCCCGTCGTCGATGGCCGCTACCACCGACTCCCGCGCCAACCCGCGACCCTCCGCAAGCCCCGTGACGAATCGATCGTAGGTGTCGTCGAGCAGCGAGTTCGCCATCTCACGCGAGGCGTCGGACATCCCCCGCTCGGCGTAGACCTCGACCGCACTCTTGTACCGACCCGCCTTCGCGATATCGAACTCGATGCCAAATTGTTCCCAGAAGCCTCCGAGAAAAAGGTACTCCGCCGCGAGCCCAACGAGCGGCGTCGCCGCCCCCGGCGCCACGAAGGTCTCGTCCGCCGCACTGGCGATGAAGAGCTCCCGGTTGGCGGAATACCCCTGGATCTCGAGGTGAGCGACGGTGTGGATCCCCCTTGCGCGCAGGCGATCGATGGCCGCACGAATCTCGTCGGCTTTGCCCCATCCGATCCGCAGCGGCTGAATCCGCAAAACGACCGTCGCGATCCGCGAATCTCGCTCCGCACGACTGAACATCGACAGCAGTCCCAAGAAGGGGCGCGTCTCCTGCCCGGCGAGGCGCTGCATCACCGAGGGCCCCGGGGCCTCGATGTACTCGCCCCCCAACTCGATCACGAGAGTGCTGTCCTGCTCGATCTCGACGGGGAGGCCATCCGAGATCGAGCAGGCGATCACGCAGAACGAGAGAAGCAAGAGAGAGAGAGACGTGAAGTGGAATCGGTCGGTCGTACTCATCCACCAACGATATCAGAGCGCCGACCGAGAGGCGTGACCGCCATCGCGAAGGCGGGCCCCACCGCAGTCATTCAGCCCACGAGTCCGAGATCCACGTCGAGCGTCGAAGCGAAGATCTTCGAGATTCCCGCGCCCTGTGCCGGGGTCGGTTTCAGAATCTTGATCCCCATCCCCATGCCCATCGTTGAAAGCGTGTGAGCGCCCTGGGTGATCGAAGTGACGACGATGGCGGGAATGTCGGCGGCTTCGCCCTCCTGCGCCAGATTGACCCGGAGCAGGAAATGGGTCCCGACGTTGGCGACAAAGGGGGTCGGCACGAAGAGGCCAGCCGGCTGGATGTTCGTGACGATCGAATCGATCAGCGCGTCCCGGGAGGCGTAGGTGACCACGAGGCGGGTCGGTCGAGCCTTGCCGTCACTCCCACCGATCGCCGACAATCCGGCTTCCCGGGACTTCGCGAAGGTTCGCCCGATCTGGCTCTTGAGGTCGAGCCAGCGCTGGAACTCGAGGGGGGTCACCCCGGCTCCCAGCCTCTTCCTCTCGAGGCCCCCGAATTCCCGCATGAGCGGCATCAGGTGGTGGACTTTTGTGCGCACCTGCATTTCAGCCGTGTCGGCCATTTCAGGCCCTTTCCGGAGCGCGATTCGGTCTTCGGGCATGGATCGAATCGGTCGGGCGAGGGGGTCGACCCCTGCGGTCTGCGCGCTTCATTTTGGGTAGGCTGGAAGCATGAGCAATCCCTCCGAGTCTCCGTTCCGCTTCGTGCCTCACCACAAATCCCCAGAGGAGCCCGGTGAAGACCCGATGCTCTTTGCCTTCCGCGGGCGCGACCTGCTCGTGACCGAAGACCTGCGGCTCCCCGATGTCGCCACCATCGACGGCCACGGCTTCGAGGCGGTTCGGCGACAGTATCTAGGCGCCCTCGACGGACGTCATTGCTACTCGGCCGAATTGCCAGCGGACGCCACGGAGACGGGGGGGCTCAAATTCACGAACCTCCACATGCTCTTCGCCTCCCTCGACGAGCCCACCCACGCGATCGCAGGCCGCGCGGTCCAGATCGTCGAATGGGACAAGACCCACCAATTCTGTGGCGCTTGCGCCGAACCCACGGTGCTCTCGGAGGTCGATCGGTCGCGATCCTGCCCGAGCTGCAAGATCCCAACGTATCCGCGCCTCGCCCCCGCCATGATCGTGTCGGTCGAGAAGGGGGATGAAATCCTGCTCGCTCGTTCTCCGCATTTTCCCGAGGGCATCATGAGCGTGCTGGCCGGCTTCGTCGAACCGGGCGAGTCCGCCGAGGACGCGGTTCGGCGCGAGGTCTTCGAGGAGACCGCGATCATCGTGAGCGATGTCGAGTATTTCTCGAGCCAGGCCTGGCCCTTCCCGAACTCGCTCATGCTCGGCTTTCGCGCCAAATACGAATCCGGAGAGATCCAGATCGACGGCGAGGAGATCGTCGCGGCACAGTGGTTCAAGGCGAAGGAGATGCCCCACTTCTTCCCTGGCCGCGTCAGCATCAGCCAGTGGCTGATCCACGACTTCCTGAAGCGGAACGGCGTCGACGTCGACTGGTAGGAGAAGTCCGCTCCGCATTAGTCCGAATAGACCGAGATGATCGAACCCCGCGCCGGCGGATCGGTGTCGTTCTCGATCGAACGGTGGCGCGCCGCGATCGCGTCCCGATAGAAGCCATCGGTCTGGATCCAGAACTGCCCATCGACAATCGCCCGAAACACGAGCTCCGCGACTTCGTGCGGCTTGGAGACATCCTCATAGAGCCGCTCCATGAAGCCCGCAAATTCCTCCGAACGCGGCTGCTCGTCAGCGGGCGTGTTCTGGAGTTCCTTGGGTCGGTTTCGATCGGAATTGTGAATATTCGTCGAGACGACCCCCGGACACAGACAATGCACCGCGACTCCGGAACCCGCCTCGGCGAGTTCGCTGAACAGCCCCTCCGCGATCGACACTGCCGCGTGTTTGGTGGCGTTGTAGGGGAGTGAGCCGGGGAAGCTCGTCAGACCCGCGACCGAAGCCGTCACCACGATATGTCCCGCGTCGCTTTCACGCATGTCGCCGAGGAAGACCCTGAGCCCGTGGATGATCCCGTAGAGATTGACGTCGATCGCCCACTTCCAATCCTTGGTGGTCAGCAAATCCGTCTGCCCTCCGCCGCCGGCCACTCCCGCGTTCAGGCACAGGATGTCCGGAGCCCCGAATCGTTGCCGCACGACGTCGTGCAGGTGATCCATGTCCGCTTCGTCGGCGACATCGGTCTGCACCGGAACCGCAGTCACGGCGAGCGCTTCGATTCTTTCGGCGGCCTCCTTGAGAGCGCCCACTTCGACATCCGCCAGGACGATATTCATCCCGACTCGTGCAAATGATTCGGCCATCGCGAAGCCCATGCCACTCGCTCCGCCCGTGATGACCGCCGTCTTGCCCTCGAATTCCCTCATCTCGTCTCCAATTGATTCCGCTGCGCTGCGGCACGCGATCTGGACCCGCATGATAGAATCGCCCGATGTCTTCGGAAACGCCTTCGCCGAGCGCAGCCGGCCGCCACCCCTCGATCTGCCGCTTCTGTCACGCCAATTGCGGGATCCTGGTCGACGTCGAAAACGGTCGACCCGTTCGCGTCGTGGGCGACCGAGAGAATCCGGCCTATTTCGGATTCACCTGCGCGAAGGGTCGCTCGCTGCCCGAGCAGCACGCCCACTCCGACCGCCTTCTGCATTCCCAGAAACGCCAACCGGACGGGCAATACGTCGGGATCGAAAGCAAGACGGCGATGGACGAGATCGCCGAGCGGATCGCACGAATCGTCGCCGAGCACGGCCCGCGCTCCCTCGCGCTCTACCCCGGGACCTACTCCGGTCCCCACGCCCCCTCGATCCCGGCCGCCGTCGGCTGGATGCTCGGCCTCGGTTCCAAGATGGTCTTCACGTCAGCCTCCATCGACCAGCCGGGCAAACACGTTTCCAACGCGATCCACGGTCGCTGGCTCGGGGGCTCGTACGTCTTCGACGAATCCGATGTCTGGATGCTGGTCGGGAACAATCCGCTGATCTCGATGTCCGGGGGTATTCCTCCTTCGAATCCGAGCAAACGCCTGCGCGACGCGAAGAAGCGTGGCATGAAATTGATCGTGATCGATCCGCGCAAGGCGGAGGTCGCGCGCTTCGCCGACGTCTACCTCCAACCTCGTGCGGGTGAGGACCCGACGATCCTCGCCGCCCTGTTGAACGTGATCCTGCGAGAAGAGCGCTACGACGCGGACTTCTGCGAAGCGCATGTTTCAGGCTTCAGCGAGCTCGAAGAGACCGTCGCCGACTTTACACCCGAATACGCCGCCGAGCGCGCCGGCCTCACGACGGAGGAGATCGAACTCGCCGCACGCACCTTCGCCGGAAATCCGACGCAGGGGGAGTCGCCTCGGGGCTGCGGCGTCGCGGGCACCGGACCCAACATGTCGCCCCATGGAAATCTCACCGAGTACCTGCTGCTCGCGCTCAACACCGTGTGTGGTCGCTGGCGTCGCGAAGGAGATCTCCTTCCGAATCCAGGGGCACTGCTTCCCCGCGCGACGCCCAAGGCACAAGCCTCACCCCCCCGATCCGGCTGGGGGCGCGGCGAATCTCTTCGCTCTCGTGACCTCGGCAACTCCGCTGCGGGATTGCCCACCGCCGCGCTCTCGGATGAGATCCTCTACGACGGCGAAGGTCGCATCCGTGCGCTCATATGCGTCGGGAGCAACCCGATCGCGGCCTGGCCCGACCAGCTGAAGGCGGTTCGCGCGATGGAGAATCTCGATCTCCTCGTGACCCTCGATATGAAGATGTCCGAGACCTCCCGATTCGCCGACTATGTCATCGCACCCAGACTCTCCCTCGAAGTCCCCGGCATCTCGATTTCGAGCGAAGCCATCGAACAGACCTATGTCGCCCACGGCTATCCCGAGCCCTATGCGCAATACACACCTGCGATCGTCGATCCGCCCGAAGGCTCCGACGTCATCGAAGAGTGGGAATTCTTCTATGGGCTCTCGAGGCGGATGGGCATCCCGCTCAAGTGCTATCCGATCCGACCGGAAACCGGCGCCCTGCGTGAGCGACGGGATCTCGTCGAATTCGACATGGAGGAGATGCCTTCGACCGAATGGGTGCTCGACGGGCTGATGAACGGCTCGAGAATCCCGCTCGACGAGATCCGAAAACACCGACATGGGAAGATCTACGACGACGAGAAGATCCGCGTCGCTCCGGCGGATCCAGATTGTCGAGATCGGCTGGAGATCGGAAATCCGGACATGCTGGCGGAGCTTTCGGCCATTCGCTCCGAGGTCTTCGGCCGCGAGCGCGGCGAGGATGCGGCGGCCTACCCCTTCCAACTCATCTCTCGACGGCTACCGAACGTCTACAACTCGAGTGGCCGGGACATCCCAAAGCTGAACGGCCGCAGACCCTACAACCCGGCCTTCCTCAACCCCGACGATCTCGACATGCTGGGTCTCGCCAAGGGAGATCTCATCCAGATCGCCTCGCCCCACGCCTCGATCCTCGGTATCGCCGAGCCGGCGCCCGAGGTTCGTCGCGGGATCCTCTCCATGGCACATTGTTTCGGCGCCGCGCCCAAACACGATGCGGACGTTCGCCAGTTCGGGAGCAATACGGGGCGCCTCGTCGACAATGAGCGCGATTTCGATCCGCATACGGGAATTCCGCGCATGAGTGCGATTCCCGTAGCCGTCACGAAGGCCTAGCGGACCGAACGCTACGCCGCCCCGCTCGCGATCAGCTTTCCGAGCTTTCGCATATGGTGGGTCGATCCACCTAACATCAACTCCACATGCCTCGCGTATACGTAGTAGCGATGGACCGGATATTCGCGATCGACGCCGATGCCCCCATGGATATGCTGCGCCGAGAATGTGACGCGATAGCCTGCGTCCGCCGCGAGATGTTTCGCGATCGCGACCTCTTCGTGGGCGGGGCGACCGACCGAGATCAGCCACGCGACTTCGAGGGCGGAGAGCCGGACGGCCTGCGTGTCGATATAGGCGTCCGCCTGTCGATGGGCGACCGACTGGAACATCGCGATCGGCTGATCGAATTGCTTGCGTGTCTTCGAGTATTCCGCCGTCATCTCGAGCGCCGCCTCGCAACACCCGAGGGCGAGGTTGCATAGCGCGGCATTCGCTCGCAGGTCGATCCATTCGATGATCTCACGACCCTGACCGAGGACACCGAGCAGCGCTCCGGCCTCGAGCCTCACACCCGACAGGATCATCTTCGATTCCGGCATGCGGCTCGTCGTCGACAACGCTTCGAGGGTCACCCCGGCTGCCTCCCGATCGACGAGGAAGACCGCGGGTCCTTCGTCGGTCATCGCCGAAACCAGAATCTGATGCGCGACTGCGGCACACGGCACGTACGACTTGATCCCATCGAGCTGCCAGCCGCCGTCCTTCCCGATCGCCCGAACACCGGGCACTTCGATCTCGGCCTCGGGTTCGACGATCGCTGCCGTGAGAATCCGCTGGCCCGCCGCCAGGTCCGGAAGGATCGATTTCTTCTGTTCCTCGCTCCCGAATTCAGCGATCGCGAGGCCGCCCAATACGACGGTTTCGAGATAGGGCACGGGCGCGGTCGTACGACCGATGCTCTCGATTACCCCCGCGACTTCGACGAAACCGAGCCCGCCGCCGTCGTAGTCCTCGGGAACCGCGATCGCGAGCAGTCCCGCCTGACCGAGCTTCGCCCAGAGATCCGGATCGAATCTCGGACCCTCGGAACGCTCGATCTCGAGGAGACGCTCCTGGGGCGTGCCCTCCTTGAGAATCTGAGACGCCAGGTCAAAGATGGCTTGTTGCTCTTGGCTGTAGGAAAAATTCATGTCGTCTTCCTCGATTCGGAGAGTCCCCTACATCCGCGGGATGCGAGGCAGACCGAGCCCGAAGAGTCCGATCAGGTCGCGTTGGATCTCGTTGGTGCCCCCGCCGAAGGTCAGGATCAGGAGGCTGCGATAGAGCGTCTCGACGATCCCGTTGGCGATGGCGTCGTCGGACTCTGGGCGCAGATAGCCGCGCTGACCCATCACCTCCATGAGGAGCCGAAACGCGTCCAGAAAGAACTCGGTTCCGTAGACCTTGATCGTCGACGCATCGGCCGGATTCAGCTTCATCCCTTCGGTCGCCGTCCAGGCGACCTTCCAGTTCATCAGCCGGAGCACGTGGAGCCCAGCCTTCACCTTGGCCAGGTTGATCTGAACCCACTCTTCATCGACCACGCGACCGCCGCCGGCGCGCTCCGTCTCGCGCGCCCATTCGACGACGGAGTCATAGGCCCCTTCGATCATCCCCGGCGCACAGAGCGTCACCCGCTCATGATTCAACTGACTCGTGATCAGCTTCCAACCCTTGTTGAGGCCGCCCACGAGACACTCCTTCGGCACCCGCACATCGTCGAAGAAAACGGCGTTGATGTCGTGATCCGAGAGCAGCTCGAGCGGATCGATGCGAATCCCCGGTGTCTTCATGTCGACCAGGAACATCGACAGCCCCCCATGTTTCGAGGCCTCCTGGTCCGTCCGAACCGCCAGCCAGCAATAATCGGCGTCGCTCGCCAGGCTGGTCCAGAGCTTCTGGCCATTGATGATGTACTCGCCACTACCGTCCAGCGCGGGATCGGCCCGGGTCTGCAGTGCTGCGAGATCGGTCCCCGCGCCGGGCTCGCTGTAGCCGATGCAGAAATGGATTTCGCCGGCGAGGATCTTCGGCAGGAATTTCTTTCGCTGTTCGTCGTCGCCATTTTTCATGATCGTCGGGCCAACCGTGTTGACCGTGAGCATCGGAACCGGAGCGCGTGCACGCATCGACTCGTCGAAGAAGACGAACTGCTCGATCTCCGAACGACCCTGGCCGCCGTATTCCTTCGGCCATCCGATCCCGAGCCAACCGTCCTTGCCCATTTGGCGAACGATCTCCCGCGTGCGTGGCCCGATCCCGTGTTCACGGACCAGGTCCACACGGATCTCGTCCGTCAAAAGCTCGTCATAGTAGACGCGAAGCTCCGTGCGCAGAGCCTCCTGGTCTTCGTCGTATCCGATGTACATGATGGGTCTCTCCGGCAGGGGCATCAGGATCCACGAAGGACCCGGCGCGCGCCAGTCCCGGCTCGACCGATCGCGATCGGTCTCTCCTAGGGAGAGTCCGGGAGCGGCCCCGCAAGGGACGCCCGCTGCGATACCTCGAGCAGATTCCCGTCCGGATCCTGGATCATCGCGATGCGTGCGACCTTTCCGAGATTCCGGGGGGGGACGACGACTCGTCCCCCTGCAGCCTCGATCACCGCCACCTCTTCGTCGCAGCTCTTCACCTGGACCGTCAGATAGAGCCAACCGCGCTGGGCCTCCGCGAAACCACTCGGCGCTTCGGACCGTTCCTCGAAGATCACGACCGAGTCCCCGCAGCGCACGCGCGCGGCCGATTCCTGTTCGAACCCCAATGCGTCCCGGTAATACGCCATCGATCTTGCGCGTTCGGGCACTGCGATTCGGACGCCGATCTGTGTCACGCCCTCGGTCCCGGTGGGCACGAACGCAACCCGGTTGCCATCCGGATCGGTCAGCCTCCGCGGGGCTTCGAGCCCGTCGCGAGCGATCAAGAGCTCCTCGATCCCGGATCGCTGGTCGCCCGCGATCGAGTCGCGCACATTCACCTTGACGACGGAGCCGCGCTCGTCGAAGCGATGTTGATCGTGGCCGCGAGCGACCGGTAGCAGATGGTCGAAGCGAAGCCCGGCCCTGTCGCGCCAGAAATCGACGATCTCGATCCGATCACTCACGAGCCCTACGTCCAGCTGATTCTTGACGATCTCGATCAAGCTCCGTCTCCGATCCGATCCCGTTCGATGAAGGACGCGGCCGCACCAGCATTGCAGACTGGAGCCGTCATCGCCCCGATGGGACAACAGTGGATCCACCCCCCCCGACTTCCCGCGAGAGCGCGTTATGATGGGCGACCCGCCAGAATTCTCGCAGCGCGAATCTTCGAATCGCGAACGACCGTGAAAAAAGGACAGCTCCCCCATGGCCACAGCCAGCGACCTCATCGGCGGCGCCGGAATCATCGACTGCATGATCGGGTTCCCCGCCAGCGATTTCTCTCAGTACGAGTTCATCCGCGCCCAGCTCCGGGACACCGAATCCCGGGACGGCTTCGACTTCCCGGTCGAGTACATGTTCAAGAACGTGCCAAAGGAGCTCTACGGAAGGTCGAACCCGATCGACATCACGCTCCATGAGATGGATCGATTCGGTGTCGAGCGCGGGCTGATCGGCATCGGGGGCGATGTATCCGCCAAGGCGGCGAAGGATCATCCCGATCGTTTCATTCCCTCCGGCAGCGTCGACCCCAACGACGGGATGGAAGGGATCCGCCAGATGGTTCGGGATTACGAGGAATTCGGCGTGCGCGCCTTCGGCGCGTTTCCTGCCGGCTGCAATCCTCAGGTCGCGATCGACGACCCGAAGTTCTATCCGATCTATTCGAAGTGCGTCGAACTCGGGGTTCCGATCTTCGTCTGCGCAGGCGTACCCGGACCGCGTCTCCCGATGAGCTGCCAGAAGGTCGAGCGGATCGATCGCGTGATGTACGACTTTCCCGAACTCGTCTTCGTGACGCGTCACGGCTGCGAACCCTGGGAGAAGCTCGCCATGAAGCTCATGCTCAAGTGGCCGAACCTCTACTACTCCACCTCGGCCTTCGCTCCCAAGCACTACCCGAAAGAGATCGTCGACTACGCCAACACCCGAGGCGCGGACAAGATCATCTACGCCGGCTATTTCCCGATGGGCCTGTCCCTCGAACGGATCATGACGGATATGCCGACGGTCGACTTCCGCGACCACGTCTGGCCGAAGTTCCTGCGCGAGAATGCGCTGAGGGTTCTCGGACTCGGCGCCTGATCGAGATGAGCGCCGAAGAACCCGACTACCACGCGCTGGCGGGCGCGGCCGCCTCCATTCGTCAGCTGATCTCGCACATCCGCAAGACGAAGGCCCCGGCCGAACTCCTCCAGGACGTCGAACGCGAAGTCAAGGATCTCGCGGCTCGGCTCGCGCCCTACGATCACCCCGGGCCCTATGCGCAACGTCGGCTCGTGCTGCGCGAGGGCCTCGACCATGACCGCGACATCGATGACCCGATCGAGTATTTCCCGTACAGCCCGATCATTGGCCCACTGAATCCGATCGCACCACCAATCGATTTCAAGCTGGTCGGCCGGGAGATGAGGGCCGTTCATTCCTTCGACGCCCAATACAACGGCCCACCGAACGCGGTCCACGGCGGCGTGATCGCGCTCGTCTTCGACGAGCTGCTCGGCAGCATCGGCGCGATCCTCGACGTGGGCGGTTTCACCGGCACCCTCAGGGTCGTCTACCGCTCCCTCACGCCGCTCGGCCAGCCGATTCGCATGCGCAGCCATATCGATCGCGAGGAGGGAGTGAAGATCTTCATCAAGGGCGAGATGCGTGTCGGTGAAGGCGCCGACGAACGTCTCTGTTCCGAGGCCGAGGGGATCTTCATCCGGCCGAAGATTTCGATCGTGCAGGACGCGCTCGCTACGGCGGCGGGGGAACGTGCGGGTTAGGACGCGTCACTCGGTTGGAGATCGGACGTCACGATCTCCTCGCAATCCAGTCGACGACCTGCGATGCGACCGATCGGAACCGCGTCGTGGCTAGTCCGCTCTCGCCTCCACTCGGAAGATCCAGATCACCCTTTCGGGGTCGCGATCCTCGGGCTCGATCTCGTAGCGTGCCTCCAGAGCGGCGCGTGCGGCGTTGTACTCATCACTCCCGTCGGCGATGCGACGGACGCGGCGCTCGAAGACGGTGTCCCCGAGTCGGATCCGAACACGATCGTCCTCGTCGACATGGGCGACCCAACTACGCTTGGTTGGCGTCTTCGAACCGCGGATCATCGACGCCGGGACGTAGAGATTCGAACCCACGGAGGCGAACCACGTATTGACGGAGTGGGGGTCGTCCAGACGGGTCTCGAGCTGGGCGTTCTCGACGCCGGCCGCGAAGGACCAGTCGTCGATCTCGGCGGCTCCAACCGGACCCGAAAGTGCACCACCCGGAATCGGCCCCAGTGGTCCACAGCCCGCCAGGCCCGCCAGGCCCGCCACGAGAAACATTGAAACCGCGGCGAGCTTCACGATCCAGACCGCGGAGAGATGGCGCGGCGGGCGCCGTGCCAGGAGGGACTTGCGGTTCATGGAATCTCTCTGATTGGACGCTGATACTCTTCGGGTGTGCCCATTGTGACGCGTTCGGTTCCCGAGCGCGCCACCCCCGCGTTAGGATTCGCGCGGTCGATCGGGCGAAGATCGGGCGGCGGAGGCAACGAGATCTGACGATGCGCGTGATGATGACTGGCGGGACCGGCCTAGCAGGCTCCCATACCGTTCGCCGCTTTCTCGCGGCGGGCTATTCCGTTCGGCTTCTCGTCCGGAGCGCCCAGAAGGTCCGCGAGATCTTCGATCCGCTGGGCATCGGGATCCCCGAGAAGGACGTCATCGTCGGAGATATCACCGACGCCGATTCCGTCGAGCGCGCCATGGAAGGCTGCGACGCGGTCTATCACGGGGCGGCGTTGGTCTCGATGCGGCGGGCGATGGCGAAGACCGTGCTCGAAACCAACGCGCGGGGGGTCGAATTCGTCGTGGGGGGTGCCGTTCGCCGGGGCCTCCCTTCGATCGTCTACGTTTCGAGTTCGTCGATCTTCTTCACGCCGGGATGTACTCCGATCCATCTCGACATGCCGATCGCACCCGGCACGACCGCCTACGCCCAGAGCAAGGCCCAGGGAGAGCGGGAAGTCCGTCGTATGCAGGAAGAGGGAGCACCGATTCGTGTGTCCTATCCGACCGGAATCGTCGGTCCGGACGATCCCGGCCTCTCCGACGCCAATGCGGCGCTCTATATCTTCTTCAAGCAGACCGGCATCACGACTTCGAGCGGCTATCAGATCGTCGACGCCCGCGACCTCGCGGAATTACATCTCCGACTCCTCGAGCTTCCTGAGGGCTCCGCGCGTTATGTTGCCGCCGGCCCCTTTCTCGATTGGCCCGAGACCTATCGCGTTCTCGACGAGATCACCGGCACGCGACTCTGGCGCTTTCCCATGCCGGGCCCACCGCTTCGCGTATTAGGCACGATCGGCGATTGGCTCAAGCGAATCCATGATTTCGAGTTCCCCTTGACCCGGGATGCGATGGAATACGCAACGCAGTGGCCGGGGTGCAGCGGGGAACGCACGACACGAGAACTCGGCATCCAGTTCCGCGATGCGTACGAAACCTACACGGATACGGTCCGCTGGCTCTACCGGTCCGGCCACCTGCAGGCGAGACACGTCGGGCTGCTCGCCGAAGATTGAGAGAGCCCCCCCGTGTCGGCTCAGGTCCCGGACAGGTGCTTTCTGAACTGACCGCTGATATGAATCCAGTCTCCGTTCGGGAGCTTCTCGATCATGACCGTCTGCGCGAAATCCATCGACAGTAGTGGAACCGTACGAACGTCGAGGGCGCCCAGCGCCACGGCTGCATGACGCAAGCAGCCGCTATGGGCCACGAAGATCCGCACAACGTCGCGGGGATCCTCGTCCGAAATCGAATCGATGCTAGTTGCCACCCGGCTCGCAACCCGCGCGCCTGCCTGCATGAGCGATTCCGCTCCCTGAACCGGTAAGCGATACTCGGGCATGCGGCGCCATCCGTCGGGCAAGGGGCCCAGCCGCGGGTCCGCCGCAAGCAGTTCGTGGATCTCCTCGAAGGTGAGATTCGCCGCGCTCCCGAGTCCGCGTTCGATCAGCTCGTCGCGCTGGATGACGTGAAAGCGCTGGCCGCTTTCTTTGGCCAGTCGATCGGTGAGCGCAGCGCCGAGAAGGTTCGCCGTCTCCCAGGCCCGCAAGAGCTGGGAGGTTTCGATCCGTGAATCGATCTCGAGTTCGAGATCCTGGCACATTTCGAGTATGGGCTCCGCCGCGCGCTCTGCCTGAAGTCGGCCTTCGGAGCTCAGCGAATAGAGTGAATGGGCACTCGCCCTGCGGTCCGGGCGATCGAAATGACCGTGCCTCACGAAGGCAGCGACCCGGCGGCCGCGCGCGATCCTCGCATTCGATTCTGTCATTCGGAACTCCTTGCGCCGGTCCACCGCCCCCACGGTGGTCGCGCATGCCGGATCCGATGCTCTCGCCAATAGACGTTAGGCCCGTCCAGCACTGGGGATTCGAAGATCAACTTCCTCGGACACGATCGGATTGGGGCTCCGCTCGCGAACTCGTTTCTCAGTCTCTCGGTGACCTCATCGTCCAATCGGCTCCGAAAGCCTGAGCGCTGCGTTCGATCGAATTATAGGCACGACTAATCCGGGATGCTCTGGATTCGATGCAACGATTCTCTCCGGGCGAGTCAGCGACGTGCAGCTTCGTGCCAAACCCCGTGAAAAGCGTGCCACATTCGCATCGCCCCGGGAATGCTTACTGCAGCGTACGGTTGCGCCACCAGATCGAGAGCCGTCGGCCGCCGATCGCAACCCGGCGACCCAGGCGTTCCGCCCACGGGAGGGTTTTCTGCTCGATTCGAATCCCGTCTCGAAGGATCTCGATGCGATCCCCACTGAGGCGATGCTCGATTCCATCTGGGAGCAGAACACGAAAGGGCCGGTCCGGATTCATCACGTCTTCGGCATCCGTGATTCGAACCGGCATCTCGCTTCGGTAGCGTTCGGCGATCGCTTGGAGCGCCGGCGAATCGTCGAAGGCACCGCGACGCACTTCGCGAATTCCGAGACGCAATCCAATCCCGACGGTCTCGAGATCGACGATCCCCCCCGTTGCATCCGGGCGCTCCCCGTCTTCGAGGCCGCCCTGCAACCATAAACACGCATAGCCGCGGCAGATCGCGGGCCGCGTCTCGTGGATTCCGCAGCCGAGTTCGCCGCGCTGATTTTTGCAATCGAGTCCGGCACGCTTCCCGAGTTCGTCGACGCGCAGGACGGTGCAACAATGAGAACATGTCCCGCAGGAGCGCGAAGCGGCCCGGCGTTCTCGTTTGGCATCGGAGGAGAGCCGAGCCATCGCGGATGCTCAGGCCTCGATCGAACTCGCACCGCCGCTCGTCCACATCGAGGCGGTGAGCTTCATGCTAGGCCGATCCTTGCGCGATTCCATCTGTTCCCAGATCCGGTCATAACCCGTGTGCTCGATCAACCAGGTGCCGTCGCGCTTCACGTAGCGATCGTGGTAGAAAGCAGCGCCCGAGATCATGATGTCGAAGTCCGTATCGAGGACGATGTCCTCGATCTTCCAGATACCCTTCGCGCGGTCCTCGCCTTCGAATTCGATTTCCGGCTGGTGGACGCTGTGGGTCGAATGAAAGCCGTCCCGGTCCATCCCCTTCTTCAACCAATCGATGATCGCGGCGCGGCTATCGTAGCTGTAGTGGCCAGCGCTATACGCACAGGTCGCCTCGGGAATGAAGACCGTCTCCATCTCCTCCCAGAGCTTCATATCCACGCAGCGCATGTACTTGTACTTGAGGCGCTTGATCTCCTCGATCGCGAGGAGCGAGGAGACCGCATCCTTTTGAGTCATCTCCGCCATGTCGAAGGGCCCCTTTCCTGTGGGTCGGCGAGCGCTCGCTCAGAAATGTGCGCCGGAAGGTCCACCCGAACCGAAGAACACCAACAAAGAGAGGTCCTCCTCGATCTCGGTGAACTCGTGAGCCGTGTCGGCCGGGACGAAGAGGATCGAGCCCGGACCCAAGGTCTTCGACTCGCCTTCCAGAATCATCTGTGCCCGGCCCTTGAGCACGAAGTAGACCTCGTCCTCGTCGTGTGCGGATTGGGTGTCCATCGCCCCGCTAGAGAGAGAATAGATGCCGCACGAGAGCTGGGGAACTCGCAAGAATTCGAGGTAGGGCGTATCGAGGGCCTCCGCACGTTCGACCAACTTCGCGAGGTCGAAGTCCTTCCATCCCGTATCGCTCATGACCGACCTCCGTTTTCTCGAAGCTAGCAGCCCCCTGCGGAAACGTGCCATCCCGGTTGCGAGAGGGCGTAAACCTGGGATCCTCGCGGGCACGACCGCTCCCACTGTCCATCCTCCGCAACTCGCGGCATTCTCTCGCCGTGTCCATCGAACGCTCGCACCCGACCACGAATGCGCTCCTCGGCCTGGCGGCGATCGTCATCATCATCGCCGGCATGAAGGCGGCGAGTTCGCTCTTCGTGCCTTTCCTGCTCGCGGGCTTCATCGGACTGCTCTGCGCCCCCGCACTCTTCTGGTTGCGGGACCGCGGCCTGCCGACTCCGATCGCGCTCGTCGTCGTGCTGCTCGGCCTGTTCGGCATCGGTGCGGTGTTCGGCGGCTTGATGAGCTCTTCGATCAATGAATTCACACGACTGCTGCCCTCCTATCAGGAGCGCTTCGGCTCCGTCGTGGAATCCCTCACGGCCACGCTCTTGTCTTTCGGGATCGACTTCGGCGTCTCCACCGACGATGCGAACCCCTTCGATCCGCGTGCGGCCCTCGGTCTCGCCGGCAACCTAGCCGGCAATCTCGGCTCGCTCCTCAACAACGCCTTCCTACTCTTCCTGACGGTCTGCTTCATCCTGCTCGAAGCTTCGAGTTTTCCACGCAAAGTTCGAGAGGCCTTCGGCGACTCGCCCGAAATCGAAGGTCGCATGACCGAGATCGGACAATCGATCCGCCGATATCTAGGAATCAAGACGCTCACCAGCATGCTGACGGGCATGCTCGCATACAGCGCCCTGCTCCTGTTGGGGGTCAAATTTGCACCGCTCTGGGCGCTGATCGCATTCCTGCTCAACTTCGTCCCCGCGGTCGGGTCGGTGATCGCCGCGGTTCCGGCGGTCGCCCTCGCCCTCATCGACAACAGTCCGCAGACCGCCGCGATCGTTGCGCTCGCCTATATCGCAATCAATATCGCGGTCGGAAGCTTCCTCGAGCCTCGCGTGATGGGCGACGGGATGGGCCTATCGCCTTTGATCGTCATCACGTCACTCGTCTTCTGGGGCTGGGTACTGGGACCGGTCGGAATGGTGCTGGCGGTTCCGCTGACCGTCATCCTGCGAATCCTGCTCGGAAGCCAGCCATCGACACAATGGGTCGCGGTCTTGCTCGGGCCGGCGATGCCATCGCCAAGGCCGAAACAGGCCGACTAGGTCCTACAACGATAACGATGCGCGCGACCGCCAGCGTGAAACCACATGCGCAAACCGCGCATCGGGAGTGAGATCCAATGTCCGAGAGCGAGAACACCCATTCCCTCTTCGTCGGTTACGTGCTGTGGATCTTCGGATTTCTGGGCGCCCATCGCTTCTATTTCGGCCGGCCCATCTCCGGCACGATCTATCTCTTCACGTTCGGCTTGTTCGGGATCGGCTGGATCATCGATCTCTTCCTGATGCCCTCCCTCGATCGCGACGCGGATCTTCGCTTCACCGAGGGTCCTCTCGACTACACGATCGCCTGGGTCCTACTCACGTTCGTCGGGATTTTCGGTATCCACCGCTTCTATCAGCAGAAGTGGCTCTCCGGGGCACTCTATCTGGTGAGTGGTGGCCTCATCGGGTTCGGGGTGGTCTACGACTTCTGGACGTTGAACGACCAGATCAGCCTCGAGAACGAGTCGGCGGGCAGCTTCTAGCGAAGCGCCCACGTCCGAGATGCGAACGACTAAGCGTTCGCGATCGTCTCGAAGGCCTGTCGGATATCGTCGGGCGCCTGAACGAGTTCGAGCAATACCCCTTCGGATCCGATCGGGAAATCATCGTTGCCCTTGGGATGGATGAAACAAACGTCGTAACCGGTGGCGCCCTTCCGGATCCCCCCCGGCGTGAATCGAACGCCCCGCCCTTCGAGCCATTCCACCGCCGCCGGCAGGTCGTCGATCCACAGGCCGATATGGTTGAGTGCGGGTTCGTGGACCTTCGGGCGCTTCTCGGGATCGAGCGGCTGCATCAGGTCGACCTCCACCTTGAACGCACCCACCCCGGTCTCGCAGATATCCTCGTCCACGTTTTCCTTTTCACTCGAATACGAGTGTCCGTAGCGAAGCCCCATGAGGTCGACCCAGAACCCACGAAGCTTGCCCTTGTCGAGACCCCCGATGGCAATCTGCTGGACACCGAGGACATTGAAGGGACGCGGCCTGGACATGAGGGGCTCCTGGTTGGGCACTGGGCGGATTCGAGCCGAGCGGCCGGATCGCGCGTTCAAAGGGCATCGAGTCTACCGGATCGATCGCAGACCGGCCTCATCCGCCGGCCGGCTACACCCGTTCACGCGCTCGGTTAGGATCCGCGGCAGCCGATTCCAACCTCTTCGCGTGTTCCCCTCCGCCTCGTCTCCCTCGGTCTCGCGATCCCCCTTCTCGCGGCGTGCAGCCCTTCGACTCGCCCGGGGATCCCCCCGCGCGACTCCAGTCACCGCGAGATCAGCACGATCGGTGTGTTCGACGACTCCAACGAGATCCTACGCGGGACAACGACGTCGCGCTGCTGCGGGTGGAGGGATTCATTACGAGTAGCCTGCCCGTTCGACCCACGACTGAACTCCGGAAAGGCGACGATGTCATCGCCCTCGGCTATCCGCTCGTCTCCATTCAGGGCCAGGAGCAGAAAGCAACCTTTGGCCGCGTCAACGCGCTGTCCGGCGCGACGGGTGACGACCGCTTTCTTCAGATCGACGCACCGATTCAACCCGGCAACTCGGGTGGACCCCTGCTCGACGCCCACGGCAACGTGATCGGCATCGTCACCGCGACCCTCAATCAGTTGGAGACCTTTCGTGCGGCGGGGGTCGTTCCCCAGAACGTCAACTACGCGCTGCGGACGAGCTTCCTCTTCGACCTGCTGGGCGATGGGGGAGGATCCGGGCTCGCACCGAGCTCGGCGATTCGAGCGGACACGCCCTCCCGCGAGCATCGTCGACCGTTCGGAAGTCTCGGTGTATCTGGTCATCGCGCGGTCCGCGGCCCACTGACCCCTCCGAGCGATGGGTCCCTTGAGCCCGGCAAACCCTCTCGGATTCGTTCGGAGAAGTCAGGCGCGTGATCACTCGCCTTCGCGCGATCGACGATCTCACTCCGCACGCGCAACTCCTCGAAGGGCAGGCTCGTGTCGACGTTCCCGCGTTCGTAGCCCAACTCATCAAAGCGGCCGTTCACGAGGATTCGCCAATCGAATGGGTGGCCCTGGGCAACGTGACGCAGATGGTGCCGAATGGTCGTCGTGCAGTTGTGGGTGGCAGCGTTGTACCAGACGGGCGCGGACTCGAGCCCGTTGATCTCCGTCAGGTAGTCGACGAGGATCGCGCGGGCGAGTTCTGGCGAGGCCTTCGTGCGATAGAGACGAACCGTTTCGTTGCGGTAGTTCGTCCGTACGCGAATTACGTCGCGACCGTCGGCCACGACATAATAGAGCTCGAATTGTCGAAAGAAGCCGAGCAACGCAGAGTAGCTCTCTCCTTTCTCCTTGCGGGTCTCGATCGAGATCGCGAGCTGATTTCCTTCCCCGAAATCCCAGCTCGCGATCGTGTGTGCGATATGTGGTGAACCCCAATAGGACATGAAGAGATCGACGCCGCGGATCATCGAAAGATCGTACTCGCGTGTCTCCCAATGTTCCGTGTAGTCGTCCTCGGATCGATCGTCGAAATTGCGCACGTTGCGGAGGACGAGTCGGTCGCCGTCGAATTCGGCACTCGGAAGATGGGCGACCTCTGGCATCCACTCGCGGTCGTTACTCGCCGAAAGCGAGAGCCACCAGAGGAGAACGAGCGAGAAGGGAACGACGCCGATCGCCAGTTTTCGAGGCGGTTGGTCCGCCCACGCGGCGAGACCGAGCACGGCGAACAGGTAGGCCGCGAGACACGCGCCGGCGGCGAGCGAATTGTCGGGGCCATCGATCCACAACGCGGCTGCCGCCCAGACGTGCAGCGGCAGCACGAAGAGCGCCAACCCGATGGCGAAGAGAATCTTCATCGGGCGCGCGCCGTCACGGCAGGTTCAGATCTTCCGGTCCGCGCCGCTCGAGTCCCACATGGGCGAGCAGAATCCGACGAAGCTCTGAAATCGTCCAGGGGTGTCCGAGGCACGAATGACCGCTCGGCACGATCAGTTGGGAGGCCACTCCATCGAGCCTCGCACTCTCGAATTTCACGACGCCATCCGCCGCGTCGGGCAGGTCCTCCGGACCATGATCCCCATCGACAGCAATGATCGAATGGCTCGTCACCGAAGGAACCACCGGCGTCGAGACTCTCGACCAGATCGTCGATGGCTTTCCGCAAGAGCCACGCGGAATAGGCGATCGGATTTCCCGTGTTGTAGTCGAAGAGCCCGAACTGAAGGCGCTCGCGGATCTCCCGATCGCTCTGCATGTCGTTCACGATCTCGGCCCAGGTCGAGCTGCTCGAAAAGGTCCCGTGGACCAGGATCACGGGAATTCGCCCCGGCCGGTACGGTTCGAGCGAAACGAGCCCATCTCGAGTGGTACCTCGTGGCCGGCGATCTCGACGCTCTCTCCATCGGACGCGGCGTGCAACTCGAGGCGCGCGCGAACCACGCCTCGTTCGATACTTTCGTCGTCCACTTCGAATCGGAGCAGCGCCGCGACGGGTAACCGGAGACTGGGCTGCAGATAGGCGTCGCGGCGATCATCTGGCGAGACGGGCTCGAGGATCGCCGCCAGCGGCGCACCGATTCCGCGCCAGCGATAGCGATTGCGGAGCCCGCGCACCTCGAGTTCGGAGACCGGAACAAAGCCGATGAGTTTTCGATCTCCCCAGACGAGACTCGATTCGTCGAGAACGATCTCGAGCGGGCCGACCGGCAGCTCGACGGTTTCGTCCCGAAACCGGACCGTATCAGAATCGGGATCGACGAAGGCCAGCGTCACGCTGCGGTTGTAGAGATCGGCGGCGAGGCGCAGGCGTGGGTCGTAGGGATCCGGGGCCAACGCTGGATCGGTCGGAAAGAGAAAGAGCCAGCTATAGAGCGCAGCCGCCAGGTAGTAGCGTCGCTCCCCCGATGCACCGGCATGACGGAAGGACACCTCCGCCAGCGCGATCAGCGCGCGCCGCGAGACGACCTCGCCGCGCTGGAAATTCTCGAGAAGAATCCGATGGACGAGCTCGATCACCTCCTCGGTTCGCTTGCGGACATCCTCTTCGAGATTCGCGATGCGCAACACATTCTGTGTCTCGCTGCTCAATCGCTTCGAAGTCAGGACGCTCTGGGCGAGTTCCTTCTGGACTTGGCGCGGATCGACGCGTTGACGCCGATCGGTGACGCGCAGGCCGAGGCGAGCACCACGAGGGCGAGCAGATAGCAGGCTGACCGACGTGAGTCGATTCGTTCACGGATAAATTCTTCGCCGAAGCCTATCAGAGCTGATCACGCACTCGCGCTACAGCGTTAGAACGGAACCGTTATCGCGGCACCACCGAAGAACGAACGATCGAAATCCGACACCGCAATCTTGTCACCAGTCTCGGTCTCGACACGCAGCTCGCCGTTCACCGCGATGCCTCCGTAGAGGTCGATCTTGAGGGCGCTTCTCAAGGTCTTCGAGATTTGGAGTGTGATCGGAAGACTGGACTCTTCGCCGACCCCTTCGCTCGATTCGGCTGACGATCGATCGAGCCGGAAGCGCTCGCGCTCGCGGCCGCCCGCGATCGAGGCCTCCCAGCTATCCGCAAAGGCGTAGATGATTTCGAGCCGCCCACCGCGGGAAGTCCAGCTCTGGGTGCTGAGGCGCCATTGGTCATTGATCTGCCAGTCGACGAGGACGATGGGCTGGATCAGGAAATCGTCTTCGATCGCGGTCATCCCGAGCACCCCGAGTCCGATCATCAGGCCCGGCCGGGGACGCCATTGCGCTCCGAATAGCGCGCCGCCGCGAATTGCCTTCGAGAAACGGGCGCCGCTCTCACCCGAAAACTCGCCGACCGGACCCCCGAAAAGGCTCCATTCCTGGTCGATCGCGTACACCATGCGAGGCGACAGGCGAACAACGTGCGTTTCGTCCCACGGGTCGATTCCGAGTGGCAATCCATCGAACCGATAGCCAAAGGCTCGATATCCGCCCTGGAGCGCGATCGACCACTTCGAATCTTCACTCAGTCTGCGCTGGGCGTTTCCAGCGACATTGGCGTGCCAGAAATCGAATTCGCCCTGGGGATCATCGATGTCTGTCCAGCCCTGATAGTCGGCGCCGATCGTGAGCGAGCCTGTCCACTCGGTTTCCGCGACGGCAAGCGAGGTCGTCACGAATAGGAGCAGCGCTCCGGCGAGGAGGAATGCGAAGGCAAGATCGAAGCGGCGGGTACAAGATTGCATGGATGATCACTCCTGGTCGATTTGGAAAGCATGGCGTCTCGGCGTCCCGAGCCGCGAGTATTCATACGAGATGATCGCGGATGATACCAATGAATAAATTGATCGTTCCTGCGTTCCGCAGGTCACAGGACGAGCACGCTCAGCGAAACCATGTCCATCGCATCGATCGAGACGAGGCGCGTTTCGTTCATTTCCAATCGGACCTCATCGGACCACACCTGAATGATGCAAAACACGTTGGCAAGCCGGCCGCGGCAAGCCTCGGTGACAACACCGGTCGCCCCGATTCTCGATTCCGGAGACAACGCAGCGCCGTCTCCCCGCGGTCGAAGGAGGCTGGCTCGTTCGAAGTATACGCGCGGCCCACAGTGTCGCGAGCCGCTCGCTCACGTGCCACGCCGAAATCACATGATACGGTATTAGGGGAATATTGAGGTTCTTCTGCACCACACTCGGTCAGAGTGGAGTCCGACCCGGGATGGGTCGGCGGTCGGGATCGTTGCAGCGATCTTCTTCCATTTTGGCCGATCCGAAATTCGAGGAGCGTTCCTCGGCCGAACGGCGTTGCCTGCTCGCACCGCTCTCCGACGAGAGGTCACCGACCTGTACACGAAGATCGATCCACTGATGCGAGGCCACGTCGTCCGCAGAATCTCGGAGCCGAGGAGGGGACTCCTCATTCTCCTCGCACCGATTTTCCTCGGACTCGTTTCCTGCGCCAGCGCGAAGCTCGAACCCGGACGACCTTCCGCATCGCTCGACGACCTGCCAAAGCCTTCGGAAGCGATCTCGAGGTCTCGCTCGGCGACTTGCCGATCCATGGATTCAGCCTCGACAACGTTCTCGGAGCCGCGGACCTCAGCCATCACCACGACGACAATGGCATCGTCTCGATCGGCAGCAGCAGTGGAGCCCTCGCGACCCGTGAGCGCAACGGACTCGTCTACACCTGCCGCGGAGGCTTCGTAGACACCGCACACCTCCGCGATTACGCCGACTGGGTGCTCTTCTTCACGGTGTGGGCGGCGGCCTCGGCGGACGCCTACAACATAAGCGTCGATCGATGGAGGAGCGAAGTCCTCGAGCGGCTCGGCGCGGTCGATGCGGAGTCCGGCGTGGCGATCGCACACAGCCTGGATGGCTATTGCTGGGACGCGACGCGGCGGCGGCCGGACCCCCCCGGGCGGGTCCAGAGTCGAAACATGGAGATCGGCCCCATCATGGAGCCCTGGACGGCTGCGGATGCGGGTTCACCCGTCGCGGACCGATTGCTCGCGCGCGCCTGTCGGGACGCCGCGCCGAAGATTGCCTTCGGCAACCCCTGGTCCCTCGGTTCGATCGATCTTTCAGAGCGGGTTCGGCTGGAAATCGAAGTGGATCCTGGAATCGAGGGTTTTCCGCTACGGCCGGGATTGGATCGCACCGTCACCGACCGGAATTTCTTCGCGATCGTGGAGCGGATCCGAACGGCGGCGCGGTCAGAATTTGGAGCCGCGGCGGACCGGCCGGGTCGATCGCTCCCGTCCATCGAGTCTTCGATCGATCGGGCTTCAGAAACCCCGTGACCCGACTTGGGCCTACTCCTTCTCTGGGCCCTGGAATCCCCGGGCGACCAGATACCGCTCCGTGCTGCCCTTGCGCGTGGATTGGAGCTTCACGGTCTTCGCCCTTTCGAACGACTTCCGAAGGCGCCGATCGATCTCCTGGGCTTCCGGCCCCTCGAGGATCTTGACTACGAAGGAGCCGCCCGGCGCGAGCAGCTTCGGCAATAGCGATTCGATCGCCTCGAGCAGTCGCTCCTCGTTGGCTCGATCGGTCTCGCGCACACCGGTGAGTTTCGGAGCCGCGTCGGAGAGAACGACGTCGGCGAGCGTACGCTCGACACGGCCTTCCGCCCCGTCTCCGCCACCCGACCCGAGCACTGTCGTGAGGCGCGCCGCGATGTCCACGTCTTCGAGGTCGCCGACGAGCGCGGTCACGTTCGCCAGCGGAATCGGCGGGTCCACCTCGGCCCGATCCACTCCGACCACGCGCCCCGTCGGTCCGACGAATTTCGCGGCGACCTCGAGCCAGCCGCCGGGCCAGCACCCGAGATCCGCAACCTTGTGTCCCTTCGAGAGCAGCCGGAACTGCTTCTGCATCTCGTCGAGTTTGTAGGCGGCGCGCGAGCGAAGGCCTTCCTTCTTGGCGCGTTGGTGGAGATGATCTTTGCGGTTGTACTTGGCCATGGTCGAGTGCAACGGTATCAGCTTCGACCCGAGTGCCCCGCTCTCGGGCGCACTCGCGATGCCACTCAGTCCTTCCCTGCGATGCTCCGGTCGTGCTCCCGGTCGAGCACGAAGATCGCCAATGCTCGTCGTTCCTTGTCAGTCAACAACACGCGCGGCATCGACGCGGGCGGCGACTCGAGCGCTTCGATCACGTCTTCGATCGAACGCGTCAATGCGAGTCCGACCAGCGGAACGGGCGCGGGACGCGACTCGGTCGCGGTATGACAGTTCGTGCAGGCATGCCGGTCGAAGAGGTCCCGCCCGCGGTCTGCGAGC
>JAPYTP010000002.1:76508-80763 GCA_029941885.1 Myxococcota bacterium | reverse complement strand
CGAGGAACTCACGCTCTTCGATTCGGTTCGAGCCATCCGGCGCGGACGCCCAGCGAAGCGAGACGATCTTGTAGCCGCTCTTGCGTTTGCGGTTCCAGGATCCTTTCAACACGACGAGTGCGCTGCCGCGATAGTCGCTGGGAAACCCGGAATCACGCAGGAAGGTGATGCCGAGGGAGGTGCTGTGCGCGGCGAAGGTGTGGACCGGAGGTGTCGCTCCCGCGATTCGTTCCGTGTTGCCCGGTGCCCACTCGGGCACTCGGGATCGAGGTAGCCGGGACCGTGTAGATAGGGGAAGCCGTAGAAGCGTCCGGTCTCGATCTCGTTCAACTCTTCTCGGGGAAAGTCTTCGCCGGCATAGTCGACACCGGCTTCGGTGGCGTACATCGCGTTCGTCTCCGGGTGCCAATCGAAGTGCGCGACGTTCCGGAACCCGGTCGCGACGATTTCCTCACGACCGGTCACCAGGTCGAAGCGCAGGATCGCCTGGTCGCGCTCGGTCGTCGGTTCGCACACATTGCAGTCCGCACCGATGGCCGTGTACAGCCAACCGTCGGGACCGAGTCGAAGCGGCCTGGCGGAATGTCCCATCGTCTCGGGCAGCGATGCAAAGATCTGCGGCGCCCCGATAAGCCTCCCGGCTTCGACATCGAAGCCGACCCGAAGGATGTAGCCGGGCCCGGCGACGAAGAGCTGATCGCCCACGAGCTCGACGCCGTGCGGCAGGTGCAGATCCCCGAGCAGCACGCGCTGGCCATCCGCTCGGCCGTCGCGATCCGCATCGCGAACCAGCAGCACCACGCGACGCTTGCGGGGCTGTGTCACGAGGACATCGCCTCGCGGAGTGACCTTCATGAGGCGCGCGAGCGGGATGCCCTCCGCGTACACGTTCATCACGAATCCGGCCGGAAGCCGGAAGCGGCTCCGCTGGAGATCGTCGTCGGGAAGGGCCCGGGACACGCCGAGCAGGTCGCGAAAGACCGGCGCGTTCACGACGAAGTTCGGATTCGTGAGTGCGTCGTAGATGTAGCGAGGCATGTGGAGGACGTCGGGGGGGGATCTGGCAGCCAGCGCCGAGCAGGAGGATCCCGAGCAGCGTCGCGAAATGGCGGCACGCGGCGAGCGGACTGGCAATAAAGGACGGCATGAGCTTCACTTCCTGAACAGTACAGATGTACTATTTAGTACAAAAGTACGGCTTTGGTCAAGCGGTGGACTCCCGACAGCGGGAAATTCGCCCGAATGGAGCACAAGTGGCTGATTCCGTGAATGAAAAGACGCCTGCCCGGCGCGGACCCCAGGCGCGGGGAGACCGCACGCGGCGTCGGATCCTCGAAGCCGCGCTCACGTCCATCGCCCAGCGCGGAGCCGGATCCCTGCGAGTGCGGGACGTCGCTGCGGAAGCCGACGTGTCCCTCGGCGTGGTGACCTACCACTTTCCGACCCGGAGAGCGCTGCTCACCGCCGCCTTCGTCCTGCACCTCAAAGAAACCGATGCCCCGGGTCTCGGCCTGGGCGAGACCCACGGCCCCCGACTCGTCGCCGGGGAACTCGGGCTCGAACCGATGACGGATGTCGTGATGGAGATGCTCCGCCGCATGGTTCACGACGACCGCGATGTCTTCCTGGCCGGGCAGGAACTCACCCTCGAGATCACCCGCGATGCGAGGTTCGCCGAGACGGTTCGTCCCGCCCTGACAGCGCATCGACACGCGATCGAGCAGCTGGTGGTCGCAATCGGCTCGGGCGAACCCACACTCGATGGCGAGATCCTCTCCGCCGCCTTCGAGGGCTTCGGCCTCAAATGGATCACCCATCCCGACGACCCCGAATTCGAGACGCGTCTTCGCGCCTCGGTTCGAAGGCTGCTCGAAAAATTGCTCGTGACGAGGTCCTCGTGAAGCGGGGATTAGCGGGGCGGGATCAGCCGTTCCTGCTGCATCCACTCGATCCATTCGACGAGCATGTCTTCGGAGTCGACGCAGCCCTCGAACCCGGCCTGCCGGAGCTTGATCGTCGACAGCAGGCTAGGCGGTGACGGGACGTCTCGACCGAATCCGAAATGCATGTCGAGATAGATGAAGGAATCTCCCACGAACTCCATCAGGCCTGGAGCGCGCAGTCCGTGCTTTTCGACGATCGCAGCCCAGATCCCCGCCTTGCCAGGCATGGCTTCCGCGAGGCGAAGCGGCTCGGGCTCCCCGACTTCCATTCCCAACGCCTTCGCGATCGTTTGCCAAACACTCTCCCAGACGAAGACGTCGCCGTTCGTGATATTGAAGACCTCGTCCCGTGCGGAATCCGCTCGCGCCCCCCACTCGAGCGCCCGGGCCAGCAGCCGCGCGTCCATTCCGTCGACCGGACCCGTTCGTCCTCCGGGCCAACAGAGCGGACGCCCCTCGTGTTTCGCAATCGCGGCAAAGGTCACCAGCGGCGCAATCGGATTCATCGGCGCACCCAGGGCGTGGCCATAGATGACGGGCGGACGCCAGACGGTCGTGTGAAAACCGTCGCGCGTTGCCCGCTCGCGCAGGAGGTCTTCCTGTAGCCAATAGAAGTTGTCGTGGGGATGGCGCTCTTCGCGTTCTCGGCCCGGAACGCGCATTCGACCCACATGGGCCCCGTAGGCCTTGGTTCCCTGCAACAGGCTCACATGCTCGAGCGCCCCACCCGACGCGACACCGTCGAGCAGATTCAGGAGCATGCGCCGATTGGTTTCCATCAGTTCATTGTCGAACCAACCCTCGACCAGCCCGGGTTTCTCGGTGAGCGCGGCATACACGACGTGGGTCACCGGATCGAGGTCGCCCAACGCGCGGGTACAGGCCTCACGATCCAGCAGATCCAGCGGCAGGTGCATTCCCACTTCGAGGTCAGGGGCGCGGCGGGAAATTCCGATCGCATCCCAGCCCCCCGCCATCGCGAAATTTTCGAATGCGGCGCGGCCGACGATGCCGCTCGCGCCCACGACCAGAATCCGTCCGGTCGCATTGCCCGAGCTCAATTTCGAGGCGCTCCGAAACGCGAGCGGAAATCTTCGAGCACGATCTCGTAGTCCTCCGCCGCAAGAAACTCTGCGTCGGTCATTTTTGACTGCTCGTGCGCGCGGTACCAGGCCGCGTATTCCGCCAGTTCACTCGAATACTGATCGTAGTAGGTCGAGAAGGTCCGCATCTGGATCGTCGGCGGATCGCTCGCCGTATCGAAGCGCAGGAGTCGCAGCCAACCGTCTCCGATCCCCACCGGCCCGCCCATCAGGCCCCCCGGCGGTTGCCCGGCCTCGAGACCCACCTGCCCGCGATCCTGATAGTCGGCGAGCACCTGATAGACACGGCTACCCGCCGCGTTCCGATCGACGCGCAGGGCTTGGCCGTTGTAGTGGCCGCAGAGTACGAGAAAGATCTGGTCGTGCGGCGCGATCAACTTTTCGAACATCTGCTCTGGCGTGTTGTGGTTCGCCGAATCGACGAGGGTGAAGTCCAGGAAGCCGCCCTCGAGGCGCTCTGCCGTCGGACTCAGATAGTCGTGGGTACTCACGAGGGTCGGCTGGCCGGGATACTCCGCAAGAATACCCCGGGCCCATTCGATCACGTCGTCCCCCGGCTGCATCTCGAGCGCGAGGTGCAAGAAGCGGTAGCCCCCGGCGAGGAAGATCTGAGCGCTGCTCGTTCCCCCCTCGAAGCTCCCCACGTACCAGGATTTCCCGGAGAAGAAGGGGCTCTCGGCCCCGAAGGCCGAGCGGAAGCCATCCAGCCCGCCTACGTGCAGCACCCCGAGATCTTCCGGAGTGAAGGTGAGTTCCTCGGGCTTCTTCGTGAGGTTCGGTGGGAAGCGGGCCACGTTGTACATCGCGTCGTAGTCGTGGTTGCCCGGCGGAACTCCGAAGGGAATCCCGGCGTCGGCGATGAGCTGATAGCCCTCGATCGCCTTGGCGATCTCGACCTCGACGCCCTCGGGCACCGGATCGAAGTGGTCGCCGAAAAGAGGATTGGCGACGCGACCGATGCCCATCGCTTCGTGTTCTGCATCGAGCCAGATCGTCGGGTGCTGCCAGGTATCCCCGACCGAGGCCACGAATTCGATCTCCCCGCCGCGGGACCGCCCGCGCTCCGCGATCCACTTCATCTGTTGCAGGAAGAGCTCGGCCGCATCGATCGCAAAGCCTTCGGCCCGTTGGTGCGTGTAGTCCACGTAGTTCTGGGTGTCCGGGATCATCGCGATCGTGAAGGATCCGCCGCGAGCCCGCTCGTCCCCG
>JAPYTP010000002.1:0-76408 GCA_029941885.1 Myxococcota bacterium | reverse complement strand
GGCTGCCCAGAAGGCGGCGAGCGTGACGGCGGCGAGCGCCTTAGCGAGTGTGTACGCACGCAATGGACGGGTCATGCCTTCCCTCCTCGCGCGAGCATCGCAGACCGCTGGTCGCGAATCGACCATGGCAGGGTCCGGTTGATATGGCAGTCTTTGTGTCAATAGATGCCGACGGTCCAGTCGATTCGAACTTCTCGAGGACACCCGATGAAAATCATCCAAGCTCCCCGCGGACTCACGGACACACTCCCTGAATACCCATTCGAGTCCCGATTCATCTCCGTGCCGATCGACCCCGGGACCGATTCCAGCGAGACCCTTCGCATCCACTACATCGAAGCCGGACCGAAGGACGGCCAACCCGTGGTCTTCCTGCACGGCAATCCGTCCTGGTCCTATCTCTGGCGAAGATCAATACAGGCCACCGCTGCCCTCGGCTTTCGAGCGATCGCGCTCGACCTCGTCGGGATGGGGCTCTCCGACCGGCCGAGTGAACTCGCGGATTACACCGTCGCGCGACACGTGGCCTGGACCCGGTCGGCACTCATCCTGGGACTCGATCTCGAGAACATGATCCTCGTGCTCCACGACTGGGGCGGGATCCTCGGCCTGCGCGTGCTCGCGCTCCATCCGGATCGGATCGCCGGCGTAGCCATTTCGAATACCGGCCTTCCCGAGCGCGACCCGGGCGAACCGCTCCCTGAAGGCCCGATCGAAGCCAGTGGCCCCTTCGCGGCTTTCCAGAAGATGGCCCGAGAGGCCGAGGTCTGGGAACCCTGGAACCTGCTGCCGATGGTCATGGTCACGCCGATCACAGACGAGGTGCGCGCGGGCTACCGCACGCCCTACGGCGAGGGCCATCCCGCCCTAGGCAGCCAATCCTTCCCCGGACTACTGCCGACGCGACCGGACAATCCGATGCTCCCGGACAATTGGGAGGCCTGGAAGACCGTCGAACGATTCGAGAAACCCTTCGTCACGATCTTCAGCGACAAGGACATCATCGCCCCCGACGGTTGGAAACCTCTGGTAGCGCGAATCCCCGGAGCAAAGGGTCAACCCCACGTGATCCTCGAAGGCGGAGGACATTTCCTCCAGGAGGATATCCCCGAGGCCTATAACGAGGCACTCCTCGGCTGGCTGCGAGATCAGTTCTGATCCGAGCCGACACTCGCCCGAATAACCCCCGAGCCCTTCGAGAGGCAATCGAAACATGATCTACCTGAAGCAGAGCTACGACATCCATCCCGCGACCCCGGCGACGCGCGACCGCTTCGTCTCCGCGGTGAACGATCTCGTACTTCCCTCGAACGAACGCCTGGGCGCACGCCTCGTGGGCGCGTTCTTCGCACACGAAGAATGGTTTTCGCAGATCATTCACGTGACGGAATTCGACGACCTGGCGGCCCTGGGGCGCTATCGGGAGTCGGCTTCGGGCGACGGCGAGGCCTCGGAAGGCATCGCCCAACTCGAAAACCTCGCGCCGGTTCAGCGCAACGAGATCCTCGAGCCCCTCGGCCCCATCGCCACGACGAAGCTGCACGACTCGATCGCCACATCCTCGAAGGACGCCGTCTCGACCTACACGTTCGCAATCCTCGAAGTCGAGGGTGGAAAGATGGATCAGTTCGCTGCGATGCTAGGTGGCGCACAGGATACCCTTCCGATCATCGCCTGCTGGCGAGACGTCTCGGGCAATCCCAACCGCATCATCGACCTGTGGAAGGGTGACACCGGACGCGGCGGCTATCGTCCGACCGACGATGGCCAGAACGCGTTCTTCGAGCCACTCCGCCAGATCGCACCACGCGAGAGAATGATGCGGCTCCATGTGATGCCCTACTCGCCACTCAAGTAGCGCCGCGCAGGACCTGATTGCGCCTACGCATGGAGGATGCCATGTCCCGATCCGAATTCGCCCGACCCGCATTCGCAACCGAGATCCTAGAGGGAGAATGGGAGGCGATCCGATGAGCCCTTTCGCCATCTGGGGTGCCGCGGCGCTTCTCTACGCCGGCTTTCGTGCCTGGTACGACAATTGGCGTGGACCCCTTCGGAAGGACGAAGTCGAGATGTACATGTTGCGACTCGAAGGTACGTCGACCGCCGAGGTGAACGATGTCGATGAGATGCGTCGCTTCCTCGAGGAGGATGACGGTCGCGAGTTCGTGATGCTCAACCTCGTTCGCCTCCACCCGAAGCCGATCCCGCATCCGGAGACCGGCGCACCAACGCGCGCGCGAGACTTGCTGCGCGGCTATCTCAGCGGCTTCATGCCCACACTTCTGCGCCATGGCGGAGTTCCTCTCATGCAGGCGCGAAAGATTGGTCCCTACGTCGATGCCTGGGGATCCGAACCCGATCCCGGCTGGACGATCGTGGGCTACATGCGATACCGCAGTCGTCGGGACATGATTTCACTTGCGACGGATCCGCGCTTCATGAAGAGTCATCCGCTCAAGATCGCGGCGATACCGAACACATTTTCATTTCCGACCCGACCCGGCGGGGGGCTATATCTCGGGCCGCGGATCTGGCTGGCCCTGCTGCTCGCACTCGTCGCAGCACTGGTTCAGCTCGCGGCTTCGTAGTCGCGGCAGATGCGTCAGTTCGCTTCGAGTCGACCGGTTCGAAGGATCTTCACGAGTTCGCCGCCGTCGAAGATCTCGTTCCCGAGCTTTCCATTGATCAGCGCCGTCACACCGGGCGTCCAGGCGTTGTTGGTTCGACGGCCGAGGCGCTGCAGATCTTCGCCCGCATGAGCGAGGACCACATGCAGTCGCTGGACACGAATCTCTCTGCGATGCGCCGCGCTGAGCGGTCGAAAGCTCCGGGTCGTGAGCAGGATCTGGGGGAGATAGCGGTTACCGGCGGCTGAAGGCGCAACACCCACGATTCGCCAGGTCGATCCCGCAAAGGGAAAGAAGGTGATCCGAGCCGAAATCGAACGACCCGCGCTTCCGCCCACCAGCGTATAACGGACCGCTTCGATCTTTCCGAGTCTGACCCGCTTGCGCTCGGTGACGTCGATTCCGGATTCGTCCTCGAGCTTCGCGGAGAACGCGTCTGCCAATTCGACGAGGTCGCCTTCGGGCATGTCGGATGTCAGATAGACGACCCCATCTCCCCGACGCGTTCGGGCACCCACCGTGCGACTCGAGTTCTGGAGCTCCCAGCCCTTCGGAAACTGAATCTCGAAGTCGAGACCCGCGTGGAAGAATCGCTCCTCGAGGAATACCCCGGTCTCGGGGCGATCTCCGATCACCATCCCGTCGATCCGGTCGAGCAGGCGCTCGCGCGTATCTCCGAGTGTCGGATCCCGCGTCCATCGAAGCTCACGCGAGCGCACGGCGTTCGCCGACGCCCGCTCCCGCGAGCCCGGATGCGAATCGAAGAACGTCGGCGCGCGAGGAGCACCGATCAAGAGGCGCTCGCGCTGGTCGAGGCGGCGCATGAACGTCGACATGCCCATCGGGTCATAGCCCGCCGCCGCGGCGAGTCGTTGCCCGAGAGCGTCCGCCTCACGCTCCATGTCGCGGCCGTAGGCCGCCAGCATCTGCGCCCGGGATCGCGGGAGCATGAGCGCGCCCTGATACCGCCCGATCGCCTGGCGCTGGGCCGTATGTCGCCGAGCGGCATGGATGATCTCATGACCGAGAACGCAGGCCAGCTCATCCTCGTTGTTGGCGAGCGCGAGCAAGCCACGGGACACGAAGACATGTCCGCCCGGAAGGGCAAAGGCATTGGGCTCCATCTGATCGACGATCGCGAACCGATAGGCGAAGTCTCGCACGGGGAGCCCGCGCAGGAGCTTCTTTCCGATTCGTTCCACGTAGGCTGTGAGTTCGGGATCCTCGAGCAGTCCGACCTCACTCGCGATGGACTCGGCAGCCTCCCGACCGACGCGTACATCGTCCCGAGTCGTCAGGATGATCGTGCGCTTCGGACGCTTTTTTGCCTCACGCGATTTCGACCCCGGACTCGCACAAGCCACACCCAACCCCACGAGCAGGCAAAGCCCGAGGATGAATGTCGATCGGGGGGACCTTCGCCGCATGCGGATCAAGGCATCTCCAGCAGCCAGTCCCCGCGATTCAGCCAACGCGCCTTCATCTGCATCAACTGGCCGGTGTAGTCGAGGGTGTTGAGATAGTTCTGAACCAGGTTCGCGAAGAGCGGCGAATTCGCCGGAAGTGCGATGCCGAGGGGCTCTGTCGTGAACGGAGAAGGCAGCGAGCCCAACAGGAGGTCGGGGTTGCGTGCGATCTCGAACTGCACAAAGGGAAGATCCGCGACCAACCCGTCGAGTTCACCACTGCCGATCATCGCGACCGCCTCTTCCTGGTCATCGACCGGGACATAGCGGGCGAGGGGGAATGCGTCGAGAATCAGCTCCTCGCCGGTCGAACCCTCGAGCGCCGCCCAGGTTCGGTCGGCGGAATTGAGGCTGGCCACATCGGTGAGTTCGTCCACGAGATCCAACCGCGTCAGCAGACTCGCACCCGAGATCAGATAGGGGCCCGCGAAGGCAACACGAGCGTTTCGGGCGGGCGTGATCGTGAGGCTCGAGATCACGAGGTCGAGATCGCCGTCTTCGAGTGCACGGAGCAGATCCGAAAAGGGCGTCTCGACCAGGACGAGTTCGATCTTCATCGCGTCCGCGAGGGCCCGCGCGAGTTCGACATCGAGGCCGATCAGTTCGCCGCGGCGGTTCTTCATGTTGAGCGGCGCCTGGGTGCCGGTCATCCCGACGCGCAATTCGGCTCGCTCGAGGATCCGATGGAGACATTCTGCGTCGTCGGGGTGGGCGCTCGTCCCAGCGCCCGAAAGGGGAAACGATCGGCAGGCGAGACCGAATAACAGCAGTCCCAGAAGCATGACGATCGCGCCGCCACGGCGCACCGGGCGGATCGGGGGACGAGAGGGAATCACGGGCTCTCCAATGGCGTCGGGAAATCTAGAGTTGGATCGGGCCAGCGGCCCGGCGTACGGGACCCACGGCCATCGGATTCGCTCCTGCGACGCCGACGGTCCCGATGATCGTGAGCGCCGCCGATTCGCGCAACCGCCGTGACCCATTGCCCTCGCGACCGTCATGGGACGCCCATTTCATCTGCCACGCCCATCGCCTCACGAATCGAACGAGGGGGGGGGTACGATCCACCACGACCGCCGCCCGGTTGATACGATTCGATCGCGGCAGGCGAGTCGCCGCCTCAACGGAAAAGGCCGTCGAGAGACGAACTCCCGACGGCCTTGTGATTTTCCGTCGCAACCTAGCGGCTGAACGCCCGACCTATTCCGTCGCTTCTGCGGACGTCGTCTCGTCCGGCGCCTCGGCGGACTGTCCGGGAGGAGTCCCGAGACCCTGGTCGCCACCCTTCACCGCGGTGCGGATCTTTACGAGGCCATTCTTGTGACCGGCAACGGCGCCACGAACGAAGAGCAGATTGCGCTCGGCGTCGACGCGAATGATCTCGAGATTCTGCGTCGTCACACGGGAATTGCCGCTCTGGCCGGCCATCTTCATTCCCTTGATCACCTTGCCCGGGTCCGCACCCGCACCGATCGAGCCGGAGTGCCGGAAATTCTCGTGAGTGCCGTGGGTTCGCTTCTTGATCTTGAAGCCGTGTCGCCGGATGACGCCGGTGAAGCCGCGACCCTTGCTCGTGCCAATCGCGTCGACGCGCTGACCGACCCCGAAGATGCTGGCATTGATTTCGGTTCCGGGCTCGAGCGCGGCCGCTTCGGCTTCCGTGAGCCGGCATTCCGAGAGGTGGCGCTTCGGAACACTTCCGCCGTTCTTTTCGAAGTGGGTCTTCTCGGGCTTGGAAAAGAGTGCCTCGCGGCGGTCTCCGAAGGCGAGTTGGACGGCGACATAGCCGTCTTTTTCTTGCGTCTTCTTCTGGACGACGACATTCGGGCCCGCCTCGAGCACGGTGACGGGTACGGCTTCGCCCGAGTCGGAAAAGACCTGGGTCATCCCTAGCTTCTTGCAGAGCAATTCGATGGACATATTAGGTGTGTCTCCTCGTCCGGATTGGAACCCGGCCCGACCATCGGGATGGGTTCGTCGCGGTCGATGCTGCTCGAAAACGCTCACCGCGCTGGGGCGGTTCCCGGTCTCGAGTTGGGGGCGTCGACCCGTGTTCAGGCGGCGCCGCATCTGTTCGATCTTCCCGCAAGAGGTGACCACGGTTGCGTGGCGGATCTTGGGGAACGCGTCAGGCTAGCACGCGTGGGCCTGTGGAGCGACTCAGGTGTTGATGTGACAATAAAGGGGAAGATTTATTCGGTTTGGTCGGGATCGAGAACTCGGACCCGATGGATCGTGTCGACCCAGAGTGCGGTTGCGCCCCGTCCCGGGGTGACGCCACACTGCGACCGCCCATCTCCAGGAATCCCGTGACGCGACCCGAAGACGACTCCCGCGAACAAAAGGCTCTTCCGAATGCACCGGCGGTCGGCGCCCAGCGACTGCGACCCGTGCTCGTGCTCGCCCTCGATGGGGCCAGCTTCGATGTCATTCGCCCTCTCGTCGACGCGGGCGAACTTCCGAATCTCGCCGGGTGGATGAGGGTCGGGCAGCAGAGCGGACTCCCGAGTACGACGCCTCCCGTGACGTTCCCCGCCTGGTCGTCCTTCATGACCGGCCTCGAACCCGCGCAACACGGAATCTTCGATTTCACACAGAAGATCGAGGGCGAATATCGACTCCGCTTCGTGAATTCGACGGATCGTCCCGCGCCCTCGATCTTTCGGCGGGTCAGTGACGCGGGTGGGCGCGTGCTCGTGCTGGGAATGCCCGCGACCCATCCGCCGGAGCAGCTGAACGGACTCCTGGTCTGTGGTTTCGACGCCCCGGTGTCGACGGGGACCGACGAACGCAGCGCGAGCGACCCGGCGCTCTACCGCGCGATTGCATCCAGGGCGGGGCCCTGGATGCGGCCGGAGCTGAACGAGTCCTCCCGGGCCAACGACTTCCACGAGCGCGCGTTCCCGACCCTGCTCTCCCGCATCGACCGAAAGCGCGATTTTGCCCTCGAGTCCATCCGGCAGATGAAATCGCGCGGCGGCGGCGAAATGCCGGCGCTCACGATGATCGTGTTCTGCGAGAGCGACACCGCCGGTCATCACTATTTCCGGGACCACGATCCCGACTCGCCCCGCCACGACCCCAACGCCGACGCGGCCCGTCGAGGAGCGCTCGCAAACGTCTATCGCCGGCTCGACCGGGCGTGCGGCGAGCTGCGCGAAGCCGCCGGTCCGGACGTTCTTTGTGTCGTCCTCTCGGATCACGGCATGGGCACCGCATCGGACAAGGTTCTCCACCTGAATCGCCATCTCGCGCAGAGTGGCTTGCTGCATCGCCAGGCCGGACTCGGCAGATTCGTCGATCGCTCGGCCCGCGGACTGAGGGATGTCGCCCTCGCAATCCTGCCAGCGGCGCTCGCCCAGCTGATCTTCCGCCGCGCCCGAGGCGCCGCGGCGAAACTCGAGAGCCGCGCCCGCTTCGGCGGCATCGACTGGTCACGCACGCACGCTTTCTCCGAGGAGGCCAACACCAACCCCGGCGTCTGGATCAATCTCGCCGGCCGAGAGGCCGAGGGGTGCGTCGCACCCGAGGACTACGAACCGACCCGGGATCGCGTCATCCAGGCGCTACTCGATTGGCGTTTGCCGGATGGCAATCCCGTCGTCGCGCGAGCGCTTCGCCGCGAAGACGTCCACCGCGGACCCTTCGCCGAGCGTGCCCCGGACATTGTGGTCGAACTCGCCCTCGATGGTCGACACGGACTCTCGCTCGTCCCGACGCCCTGGTCCGAGGGCGGTCCCGAGGGATCCGGGATTCCGAGCGTTCGGCTCCTCGACCCCAGCGATCATGCCGGCGGGCGCGGACGCGGGATGAACGGTACCCACCGAAACGAAGGCATCTGGATTGCGGCGGGCGGCAATCCGGATGCAATGTCGCCTGCTCCGGCCCGCCTAGCGCAGGTCGCCCCTTGGCTGGCCCGCGCGATGGGCCTAGCCTGGGTCCGTCCCAACGAAGGGGACGCGCCACGCAGCGTGGCACGCATCGCCTACGACGACGACGAGGAAGCCATGGTGGCGGAGAGACTGCGCGCACTAGGATACCTCGAATGAGCGCGCAGCAACCCGTTGCCCCGCGCCTTTCGCTGGTCTTCCCGGCCTTCAACGAGGCGGATAATCTCCCCACGCTCCTCGAGAGCGCGGTCAAGATCGGCGATCAGCTTTGCGTCGAATTCGAGATCGTGATCGTCGATGACGGATCCCAGGATCGCAGCGCGGAACTCCTGGACGTCTGGGCTCGCCGCGATCCGCGAATCAAGAGTGTCCACCATCCCCGGAACCTCGGGTACGGCGCCGCGCTGCGAGCGGGACTTCGCCAGGCGCGCGGCGAGCTGGTCTTCTTCAGCGATGCCGATCTCCAATTCGACCTCCGGGAGATCGCGCTGCTGCTCGATCACGCCGAGGACGTGGAGATCGTCGCCGGCTACCGGGCGCCGCGCCGAGATCCCTGGCCGCGAAGGTTGATCGCCTGGGTCTGGGGAGCCCTCGTGCGGGTGCTCTTCGACCTGCCCGTGCGTGACATCGACTGCGCCTTCAAGGTTTTTCGGCGCGAGGTTCTCGACGCGATCCCCATCGAGTCGATCGGCGCCTTCGTGAATACCGAGATTCTCGCCCGTGCCCGCGCCGCTGGATTCAGGATCAAGCAGGTCCCCGTCACCCATCACCCGCGGATGTCCGGCCAACAGAGCGGGGCCCATCCGCGTGTGATTCTTCGGGCCCTGATCGAACTATCCCAGCTCTTCAGCGATCTCCATCCCAGAAAACCCAGTAGACATTTGAAGCCCGACCCACACGAAGCCGATCAACTCGGTACGCCCCACTAGCCGCGATGCGACTTCTCCTGGTCGGCGCCTTTGCGTACCCACACCACCAGGGCTCCCAGGTCTATTTTCAGGAACAGGCGATCGCCCTCCGCGCTGCGGGTGCCGAGGTCGAACTCCTGACCTACGCGAGCGGGATCGCTCCGAGCGGGGGGCACCCCGACCGATGGCGTGCCCTGGACGGGTTCCGCCATTGGAAGGCGGCGGCGTGGACCTCGCCGTCGTCGCTGCTTTCCGGACCCGGTTGGGGCAAGCCACTCGCCAACCTGGGACTCGCCATGACGCTTTATGACGCAATCGCGTCAAAAATGCTGCGATCATCGGGATATGACGCAATATTGACGCACAACATCGAGGCCGGTCTTGTCGCTGCCTTCGTTGGCATGACGCGTCATATGGCGCGAATCCCAATCGTCTATTGTGTCCATACACTCATGGAGCACGAACTGTCCACGTACGTCAAATGCCTGAATACGTTAGATATTCTTGCCGAACCGGTCTCGATCAGATCAGACCCTGCAAGACTCCGCCACACGCTGCGGCGCGTCATCGATCGGAGCGGGGCCCGGCTCGATGGGCTTCTCGCGCGGCGGGCAGACGGCTGGATCGCTTTGACGCGCTCGGCAGATCGCGTCATGCGCCGATCTTCGAATCGGCCGGGAGCGCTCATTCCGCCGCCGCTGCCGGATCCGCGTCATCGCCTCGAGAAGCTCACCCCGCTCCGGACCGCTCACCGGTACGGACTCGAGTACAAGGACTTCTACCTCTACTCCGGCAATCTCGACGGCTACCAGGATCTCGAATTCTTGGCGACCGCGACGCGAAACAGGGGCCGCGGCTCCCCCAGGATCGTCCTCGCGAGTCATGACCCGGCGGTCGTCGAGATCGCGGTCGGTTCTGGCGCGGGATTCGAGACTCGCTGGGTCGAGTCCGAGACGGCAATGCTCTCGCTCCTCGCGGCCGCCCGGGCGAGCCTCGTCACACGGCGCGCTCCCGGTGGGTTTCCGATCAAACTGGTCAATAGCCTCGCGGTGGGAACCGCCCCGATCACGTTTCTCGAGCGCGAATGGGGGCTCACGGATGGGGTGAACGCGAGGGTCGTGGGTCGACACCGTCCCGAGGACGCCCTGGCGGAGGCGATTGGGTCACTCGATCGGTCCCCCGAACTCGCTGTGCGACTCGGGCTGCGTGCCCGCGAGCTCTACGAAGCGAACCATCTCCCCCCGACTTCAGCCGGGCGAACCCTCGACCTGATCGAGGAGGTGACCCGCTCGCACCGGCGAACTCCGAGTGGGAACGAGTAAAACGACGGATTCTTGCCCGGCGGCGCCCGAACCCGGAGAGAAATTCGGACCCGGTGTGCCATTTCCGGGAAGACGCCTAGACTCGGGCCGCCCGGTCCCCTCGGTTGAGGGAACCGGGCTTTCCGTGTTGGCGGAGGGGCGCACGAACGCCCGAACGAGCTGGAGATCCGGGCGACAATATGGGCGCTGAGTCCAAGCACGCAGAGACCGCAGGACGCGCAAAACCGTCGCGCCGCCGCAGCCCGAAACGAGGCGACACGCCCTTCGACCGATTCCTGCGCGATGAGCGCGACACGCAAGCCCTGGGCCGTGTCACCGGCCTGCGCGGCGCCTCGAATCGGGTCGCCGCGAGTCACCTGATTCGCGCCCATGGCGATCGGGTCGTCGTCTACGTCACCCCGCATTCTCGCGCGGCGGACGCAGCGATCGCCGCGTTGCGCGGGTTCCTGGGCGAGCGCGTGGGCGAGTCGCGAATCCGGCCCTATCCGCGCCATGACACCCTGCCCTTCGACCGGTTCTCGCCCCAGCCCTTCCTCGTGGCTCAACGCATGGAAGTGCTCCACCGCCTCGACCAGACCGTTCGGGGCGGCACCGATCCAAGCGAGGAGCCTCCGCCGATCCTCGTCGTTCCGCGCTCGGCACTCTCCCTGCTCGTTCCCGCCCGCGAACTGCTGCATCGCTCCACCCATCGGCTGTCGGTCGGAGATTCCCTCGACCGAGATGTCCTCGCCGCGCGGCTCGTCGGGCTCGGGTATCAGCGCATGGCCCTCGTTGAGGAACCCGGCGAAGTGGCCGTGCGCGGTGACATCATCGACGTCTTCCCTCCGCAGCTCGCCACGCCAATTCGAATCGAACTCTGGGGCGACGAAGTCGACTCGATCCGCAGCTTCGATCCCGCGAGCCAGCGCTCCCAGGCGAAGTGTTCAACGGCCCTGCTGCCCCCGCCCCGGGAACTGCTCTTCGATCGCGACGACGTGATCGATCGCTCGGATGGGATCCGGGCGCGGGCGGCAGAACAGGGGATTGCTCCAGCGGAGATCGACGAATTGATCGGCTCGCTGCTGCGTGGCCATGTACCGCCCGGGGCCGAGGCCCTCGCGTCCCTCATTCAGCCCGAGATGGAATCGTTCTTCGACTACCTGCCCGCAGACGCGCTCGTCATCCTCGAGGAACCGGAAGAGGGCGAGGCCCGCTTCGAGCAGATCTTCGGCGAGATCGAATCGAACCATGCCGCCGCGGTGGGCGGGCGCCTCACCGCTCCGTTGCTAGATCTCCTGCTCGGTCCCGAGGCGATCAATGAAGCGCTCGCCGAACGGGACCCGGTCAGACTCGAGCGCCTCGACATCGTCGACGCCCGCGCTGAGGTTGGCCGTCACGTCGTCGAGACAGAGACCCAGGAGGCGCTCCGCCGCGAACTCGCAGCCACCCGCAGCCACGACCACGCGCTCGCACCCCTGGTCGACCGCTGTAAAGAATGGCTCCGCAATCGCTGGCGCGTCGTCCTTGCGTGCAGTTCGCTCTCGAGCGCGGAGCGCTTGAAATCACTGCTCCACGAATACGATCTCGACGGTCAGGTCGCCACGGACCCACGACCGGTCTGGCATTGGTCGCTCCCGGGGCGCCTCGAATTTCGCGTCATCGAGATCTCCGAGGGATTCGCTTGGGAGGAGCAGGCGCTCGCCGTCGTCACCGACGAGGAGATCTTCGGAATCCGCGAGCGCCGCCGCTCGCCAGCGGGCTGGCGCGAGGGCCAACGACTCGACGGGATCGCCCAGCTCGCCCCCGGCGATTTCCTCGTCCATCACGATCACGGGATTGGCATCTACCGCGGCTTGATGGAACTCGCGGCGGGAGGAACGTCGAGTGAACTGCTCGCGATCGAATATCTCGGTGGCGACAAACTCTTCCTCCCCGTCGACCGCCTTTCGCGAGTCCAACGCTATGGAGCCGCCGACGGCGTCAAGCCACGCATCGACAAGCTCGGCGGGGAGACCTGGGAAAAGATCAAGGGCAGGGTCAAATCCAGTCTACGCAACATGGCGGGCGAGCTGCTCGCGCTCCATGCCGCACGGGAGTTGGCACCGGGCTTCGCGTTCGAGGGTCGCGATGTGGCGATGGAGGAATTCGAGGCCGCCTTCGCCTACGAAGAGACGCCCGACCAGATGGCGGCGATCGACGATGTGTTGGGAGATATGCAGCAGGGCAAGCCCATGGATCGGCTCGTCTGCGGGGACGTCGGCTACGGCAAGACGGAGGTCGCGATTCGAGCCGCCCTGCGCGCAGCCCTGGACGGGAAACAGGTGGTGATCCTCACACCGACGACCGTCCTCTGCCAACAGCACTACGAGAATTTCAAGGATCGCTTCGAGGGCCACGCGATCCGCCTCGACATGCTCTCTCGTTTCTGCACGCCCAAGGAGAGCAAGGCCACTCTCGAAGGTCTCGCCACGGGCCAGGTCGACATCGTCATCGCCACCCACCGAGTCCTCCAGAAGAACATCCAGTTCAGAGATCTCGGTCTGCTCGTTGTCGACGAGGAGCAGCGCTTCGGCGTCGCACACAAGGAGCGCATCAAGAAGCTCAAGAAGACCGTTGACGTCCTCACCCTCACCGCGACACCCATCCCACGAACGCTACAGATGGCATTCACGGGTATCCGCGATCTCTCGGTCATCGAGACGCCTCCGATCGATCGCCTCGCGATCCGAACCCAGGTCTGCAGATTCGACGAGGGTTTGATCCGCGAAGCGATCCTGCGCGAGGTGCGCCGCGGGGGTCAGGTCTTCTTCCTCCACAATCGCGTCCGCACGATCGACGCGATGCAGGAGATGCTCGAGCGGATCGTGCCCGAAGTCCGCATCATGGTCGCCCATGGCCAGATGAAGGAGCGGCAACTCGAGAACCGCATCCACGCCTTCCTGCGCATGGAAGCGGACCTGCTGCTCTGCACGACGATCATCGAGAGCGGCATCGACATGCCGAACGTGAACACGATCCTCGTGAACCGTGCCGACGCGCTTGGACTGGCGCAGCTCTACCAGTTGCGAGGCCGCGTCGGCCGAAGCAAGCGCCGTGCCTACGCCTATCTACTCGTCCCGACCCAGGTCGGCTCGCTCTCCAGCGACGCCCAGAAACGACTCGAAGCGATCCAGGACCTGAGCGAACTCGGTGCGGGTTTCCGGCTGGCAAATCTCGATCTCGAGATTCGCGGCGCGGGCGATCTGCTCGGCTCGGAACAGTCGGGCAATCTTCGCTCCGTCGGGTACGAGACGTACATGGAGATGCTCGACGAGACGATGGAAGAACTGCGTGGTCATGTCCACGAGGAGTGGATCGACCCCGAGATCAAATTGCCCGTCGTCGGTCGTCTGCCCGAGGCGTATGTCGCCGATGTGAGTCAGCGACTCGTCCTCTACAAGCGGCTCTCGAGTGCGCGCGACGAAAACGAAGTCGCCTTGATCCGCGACGAACTCCTCGATCGCTTCGGGCGCCTGCCGAGCGAGGCCGAGAACCTTCTCGAGGTCATTCGGCTCAAGATCCTCGCGCGGCGACTCGGCATCTTGCGGATAGAGACCCAGCGCGGCGAGCTGGTGTTGCAGGTCGCCAACCAGAGCAGGATCGACGCCGACCGCCTCGTCCAGCTGCTCACCCACGCCCGCGCCGGCATTCGCGTAACCCCGGACCAGCGTCTGATTGCCAAGGCGCCAGGACCGGAGGGCGGCGCACCCGCTTTGTTCGACGCGATCCGAACGCTGCTCGCCCAACTATCAGGGGGCTGACGCGAAGCGCCTTCGGTCAGGGTCTCGTCCCCGCAGCGAGTCGCTGTGTTCGCTTTCTTCGAGTCCACACGGATTCTGTCCTCGCTAGTCTCTCCGAATGGCCAATACGATTCGAGATCGCATCGAACAGGGCTTCGAGAGATGGGGTCGAGTCGTCATCGCCCGACCCGTCGCGGTTCTCCTTGCGAGCCTGATGATCGCGATCAGCTGCATCGCGGGGCTGACTCGGGTCTACGTCGATGTGACCTTCGAAGCGTTCCTCGGCCAGAACGACATGGTCCGGGTGAACTACGAAGCGTTGCGCGAGCGGTTCGGACGGGATGAGCGGATCAGCGTCGCAATCGGACGGGGGGACGGCGTCGGGCCGGAAGGAGTCTTCGATCTCGCCTTCCTCGAGCGCTTGCGAGAATTCCACGACGCGGTCGAAGAACGCGTGCCGCATCTCGTCGAAATAACGAGCCTCGTCAACGCACGCGATACGCGGGGCGAGCTGGATACCCTGCTCGTCGAAGATTTCCTCGACCCCTGGCCTACCGGCGTCGAAGAACTCGCCCTTCTCCGCACTCGCGCGCTGGCGAATCCGCTCTTTCGCAACAACGTATTGTCGACGGACGGGCGATTCACCACGCTCGTTCTCGAGCTCGAGCTGTATTCGCCTCTCGGCGGCGAAGAGGACACGCTCTCCGGTTTCGAGGACACCTCGAACTCCATGGCAGCTGACTCGACGCCACCGCTCCTCACCGGCTCGGAAACCGCCGACGTAGTCGCGAGTCTGCGAGAGGTGATCAGCGAGTTCGAGCGGCCAGGCTTCGTCATCCACGCCGCCGGATCGCCGGTCATGCTCCAGACGATTGCGGGTTCGATGGCACACGACATGCCACGCTTTGTTGGACTCGCAATCGTGTCGATCGCGGGACTCCTCTTCCTGCTTTTTCGCCGAATTGTCGCGGTCCTCATCCCTCTCGTCGTCGTGGCGTTGAGCGTGGCTTCCACCGTGGGCCTGATGGGCTGGAGCGGCGTGCCAATCCACGTGACGACCCAGATCCTTCCCTCTTTCCTGCTGGCAGTTGGAGTCGGGGATGCGGTCCATCTCCTCTCCATCTTCTTCGAACGAATTCGAATCGGAGATTCCCGCTCGGATGCGCTCTGCTTTGCGCTCGGCCACTCGGGCCTCGCGATCGTGTTGACAAGCGTGACGACCGCGGCGGGACTCTTATCCTTCTCGAGTTCCGCCATCGAGCCCATCGCCATGCTCGGTCGGTTCGCACCAGCCGGAGTCATGATCGCCCTGTTCCTGAGTCTCTCGATGCTTCCGGCGCTCCTCGTGCTCGCCCCCATCGGCTCGCCCCGCGGTCGCCTGGTCGCAAGCGAAGAGAACGCCATCGACCGGCTGCTGGCGAGCTTTGGTCGTTTCGCGACGCGGCGGCCCGCGCTAGTCATCTCGATCAGTGCCATCCTTGCCCTGGCTGCGGGCTTCGCCGCCGCGCAGATGGAACTCTCCCATGACCCGCTCTCGTGGATGGACGAAGAGTCGCGGATCGTGCGAGATACCCGTTTTCTGGATCAACATCTCGGTGGCTCGATTTCCTTCGAGGTGCTGCTCGAAAGCGAAGTCCCGGGCGGCATTCGCCAACCCGCAACCTTGGAACGCCTCGACGCCCTGGGTCGAAGTTTCGAGGAAGAAGAGCGAGACGGGGTCTCTGCGGGCCAGACGGTCTCCCTCGCCGACGTCGTGAAGGAGATCAATCGCGCACTGAACGAGGATCGGGCCGAGGCCTACGTGATTCCCGGCGATCCGCTGTTGGTCGCCCAGGAATTGTTGCTCTTCGAGAATACCGGGACGGACGATCTCGAGGATCTGACCGATTCACAATTCGAAGTTGCCCGCATGACGGTTCGCATGCCCTGGCGCGACGCAGTTCACTACACGGAGTTCTTCGATCTCGCGACCGCCGATGCCGAGGCGGCACTCGGGAACGTCGGCCGCCCCGTGGTCACCGGAATCCTGTCACTACTGGTCCGAACGATCAGCGCAGTCGTTACGAGCATCGCGCAGTCCTACGTGCTCGCCTTCGCCATCATCACACCCATCATGATCCTCTTGCTCGGAAACCTTCGCTTGGGACTCCTCGCGATGATTCCCAACATGATGCCGATCCTGTTGACGCTCGGATTGATGGGCATCGCGGGGTTTCCGCTCGACCTCTTCTCACTCATGATCGGCGGCATCGCGCTCGGCCTCGCCGTCGACGACACGATCCATTTCATGCACAACTACCGGCGCTATCGCAGCCACGGCCTTGGTCTCGAGGATGCGGTCGAGGCGACCCTGCTGTCGGCTGGGCGTGCGATGCTCATCACTACGATCGTGTTGTCGGTGGGATTTCTCGGGTTTGTCATGTCTTCGATGGTGAACCTGAACAACCTCGGCATTCTCGTCGCCTTCGCAACACTTTCGGCCTTCTTCGCAGACGTCTTGCTCGCCCCGGCACTGCTCGCGATCTTCGATCGGGGGGAACCCGCCTAGCGGCCTGCTCCGGCCCGGGTGTCAGGCACGGGTCAGCGCCGGATGCATACGCGCGAGGGTATCGACGAGGGCCGACATCTCCGCGCGACCCGGATCTTCGAGCCACCAGAGAAGGGTCCCGACCTCCATCGACAGATAGGCCCGGGCAGCGAGTTCCGGATCCAGCGAGGTGTCGATCCGCCCGGCCGCCTGGAGTCTGCGAAGGGCCTTCTCGATTGGGCGGCTCGATTCCGAAACCACCGGCCCGTGCGTGCTCGCTCCCGCGCGTTCGCGGCCGAAGGTCACCCGATAGGCTTCGGGATGGGAGCGCGCGAAGCGCAAGACCGCTTCCGCCGAGGCGCGAACCTGTTCGAGGGGTTCGTCGGACGCGGTCGCGAGAGCGTCCAGCCGCGCTCCTCGAATCCCTGCCAGGGTTCGCATCTGGATCTCCCGCAACAGGGCGTGCTTGTCGGCGAAGTGGGAATAGAAGGTGCCGATTCCGAGCCGAGCCCGGCGAGCGATCGCATTCGAGTTGACGCGCTCGGTACCCAATCGAGCAAAGAGATTCAGTCCCGCGGAGAGCAGGCGATCCTCGGCATCCTCGATCCGCGGGCGGGGCATGCTTTGATTATAACTGATTTATTCATCACTACCGATCGACAGGCGAGCGGAATCATTTCATCGGTGACCGATCAGATCGATCGAGAGATTCCTTTACGATTTATAAATCAATAATAAATTGGCGATTGCGAGCGATCTCATCCTCACCTGCCGGAAAACTGCGAAGCTTTTGCGGCTCGCCTGCCGATCAGATGGGAGCGGAATCTTCGGTTTCGGACGGCATGGACTCCGCCGGGGCGAACCCCAGTCGGGATCGACGCCGATCTTGACGGCCGGAGCGGGCAGGCGGGGCGATTTTGAGCGGCACGATCGGCATCATCCAGGTGCGAATGGGCTCCGAAAGGCTGCCCGGGAAGATCCTCGCCCCGCTCGCGGGCCGGCCGGTGCTGGCGCTCTTGACCGAGCGCATTCGCTCGACCCGAGTGGACGAGTGGTGGCTCGCCACGAGCTCCGATCCCTCCGACGACGTCACCGAGGCCTGGGGCTTCGAGCTTGGGCTTCGGGTTTTTCGAGGCCACCCGACCGACGTGCTCTCGCGCTTCGTCGCGATCGGTGAGGAGACGCGGGCCGACTGGCTCATCCGGATCACCGCCGACAATCCTTTTCTCGATGCGCCGGTGATCCAGCTGCTGCTCGATGCTCGCGATGCGAGCGAAGCCGCCAAACAGGCCGATGCGATCCATCTCCGCGGCGGGATTACGATCGAAACCGAGCCCGCGCCGACCGGACCACGCGCGCCGGGCCCCGTCTGCACTCCGCGACTCCCCCTCGGATACGGTGCCGAGCTCATGCGGCGTGATGCGCTCGAAGTCGCATGTCGCGAGATCACGCCTTCCGAAGGCCATCACCGCGTCCACGTGACGAGCTGGCTCTACTCGAACGCAAAGGTTCATCCGGTCCCGACGCCCCACGCCTGGCCGGATCGCCCCGACTGGCGTTGGACCGTCGACACCTACGAGGATCTCGCAATGGCGCGCAGTGCTTTTCGCGTGTTCGGTGCCGAGGCCACGACGATCGACTACCCGACGATGGTCGCCCATCTCGATGTGCACCCGGAGATCACTGGGATGAACCAACACATCGAGCAAAAGAAGCTGGAGGATGGATGAACGCCCACGACTCCATCCTTTCCGGTGACTCGCTCGCAGGTCATGGCATCGGGGTGAGTAGCGGGGGGGGACACACCTCGGTCGCGCGACCACGCTCGGCCTCGCCGCCGCCCGCGCGCAGGTCGTGATCTTCGGCCGGCGAGAAGCACCTCTGGAACAGACCGCTCTGCTCGCCGAATGCTTGCCGGGCGAGGTCTTCGTCGAGGTCGCCGACCAGCATCTCGACGAAGATCTCGAACGTGTGCTCGATCGGATCGAGAAGGAAGCGGGGCGTGTCCGAGGCTGGGTCAATAACGCCACCGGCGGACCGAGTTCGCAGTTCATGGCCCTCGAGCGCTCCGCGGTCCAGGACTCCCTCGCAGGGGCGCTCGCGGATGTGATCCTCGCGACCGAGGCGGCTGCGAAGCGGATGATGCGAAAAGGGCAGCAGAACGCGTCTCCGGGTCATCCGGGCGCGATCGTGAATATCGCCTCCATGTACGGTCTCGTTTCCCCTCAGCCCGACACCTATCGGCGTCACCCCCAATTTCACAACCCGCCGGCCTATGGCGCAGCCAAGGCAGGCGTCATCCAGTTCACGCGTACAGCGGCGGGCCATCTCGGGCCGGAGGGCATCCGGGTCAACTGCATGAGCCCGGGCCCCTTCCCAACCGAACAGGTACAGCGCGAGCGCGAGTTCGTGGAGGAACTCGAACGTCGGGTGCCCCTTGGTCGAATCGGAAGGCCCGCGGAATTGGCGGGCCCGGTCGCGTTCTTGCTCTCTCCTCTCTCGAGTTATGTGACGGGACAGAATCTGATCGTCGATGGAGGATGGACCACGTAGTAGCGATGGATCTCTCGACCTGGCAGGGAATGCGTGCGCGCGATCCACGGCGCCTCGTTCTCGGCAGCGCACAGTGGGGCATGCCCTATGGCATCGCAAATCTCGCCGGGCCTCCCGATGCGGACGAGCTCGAAGCGATGCTCGCGCAGGCACGCAACGCCGGTGTGCGATCGATCGATACGGCCCGCGCCTACCGTGATAGCGAGGATCGGATCGGCCAGATCCTGCGCGGCGTGCACTCGAACGAGGGCTGGCGAATCATCACGAAGCTCGCCCCGGACGGTTCACATGGAAGGCCTCGGGATCGGCGAGACCCTCGAACGGGTCGCGACGAGTCTCTCCGAGAGCCGCGTCGCCCTCGGCCAGGATGCGCTTGCGGTCGTTCTCCTCCATCGCTTCGCCCACCGCCACGCCTGTGGCGGAAAGCTGACGACTCACAGACGCTCGGGAACCAGACGCGCAGGGCCAGCGTCGCTACCATGCCCGGCTGATTGCGGCCCCGGGTCGCGCCCCCCGGAGGTCCAACTCTTGGCGATGCTCAACCGGCCCACCCACATGAAGGGCCGTCGCTCTACCCAAACCCATTCGGCCGCGCCGCAGATCCCTCCGGCGTGCTCACCCGAGCCCGCGTGGACCCCTGCGCTCGCCGTCCTCCTGGCACTCTCGATCGCCGTTCCGATCGTGCTCTTTCCCGCGGCTCCCGTCCCTGCCGTCGAGCGACTCGCCGAGGGCATCGCAGCCCAGGTCGGCAACGACATCGTGCTCGCCTCCGAGGTCCTCGAGTTGTCGCGCCCCATCGAGGCACGCATGCGCCAGGCCGGCGCGCCTGCGGCCGAGATCGCGGCAATGCGCCGCGACGCGCTCGAGCGGCTGATCGAGACGAAATTGCTGAGTTCGGTCGTCGAACGCCTCGAACTCGGAGCGGACCGCGACGAGGTCGACGCGGCGATCAATGCGATCGCCGCCGACAACAACCTGACCCTCGAACAATTGCTGACGAGCGTGACATCTCACGGTCTGACCGTCGAGGAATACCGCGACAAGATTCGCGGAGAGATCGAGCGCAGCAAGGTTGTGAACGCGATGGTGCGATCCCGCGTCCAGATCGAGGCAGAAGAGGTGCGCGCCCTCTACGCCGAGCGTTTCGGTGACCAACGAGACGGCGGTCACGAAGTCTACGTACGCCATATCCTCGTCATGCCCGATGGCCGCTCAGCCAACACCTCGACGGGCGCCTGTGAGGTCGTTCGCCAGGCACGCATCGAGGTCGCCAACGGCGTGGCTTTTTCCGAGGTGGCGCAGCGTGTTTCGGACATGAATCCCGAGCGCGGCGGCGATCTCGGCTGGATCCACCGCAAAGATCTCGCGGATTGGATGTCCGGTGTCGTCGACGATCTGCAACCTGGCCAGCTCTCCCGGCCAATCTCGATGCCCTTTGGCTGCAACCTCCTCGAGCTCGTCGATCGTCGTGAATTCCGGCCGATCACCTTCGAGCAGGCCGAAGCCCAGCTGCGCAACTACATCTACCAGCAGAAGACCGAGGTCGAGTACACTAAGTGGCTGGACGTGCTGCGCGAGCAGACCTACATCGAACGCAAGGGCGCTTTCGGTAGCTGAGGTTCGAAGACCGCATGAATCGCCCCCGCGCCTAACGGGACCACGCTCATTGACGTACCCGTCGACGCCATCATGAAGCAGATCCCCAACGCGAACCCGATCGAGTCTGGCTGGAGCCATTCGACTGGATCGGGCGGCCGCCACGATCGCGACTTCGAGACGATCGCGAAGCTCGCACGAAAAGGCGATCCGGCTGAGATTTCCATCCTCGGGGCACGCACACATAACCTGAAGAACGTCGATCTCAAGATTCCTCGCGGACGCTTCGTCGTCGTGACCGGACCCTCTGGGTCCGGCAAATCCAGCCTTGCTTTCGACACCCTCTACGCCGAGGGCCAGCGGCGTTATGTCGAGAGCCTCTCGACCTACGCCCGTCAGTTCCTGGACCAATTGACGCGCCCCGACGTCGACGAGATCGAGGGTCTCTCTCCCGCCGTCGCCATCGAGCAGAAGAGCGTCGGCAAGAGCCCTCGCAGCACTGTCGCCACGATCACGGAGATCGCCGACTACCTCCGACTCCTCTACGCCCGGGCCGGTACTGCCTATTGTTGGGAATGCGACACACCGATTTCCAGCCAGGGCCTCGACGAAATGGTCGACCGCGTCATGGCCCTTCACGAGGGCACGAAGATCCAGGTTCTTGCCCCGGTCGTACGTGGACGTAAGGGGCAATACAAGAAGGAGCTCGATCAATTCCGTCGCGATGGGTTCTCCCGTGCCCGGATCGACGGGGAGATCCACGATCTGTCCGGGCAGATCGTGATCGCCCGCGGTGCACGCCACGAAATCGAGATCGTGATCGACCGGCTCGTCATCAAGGACAGCGTCCGCGGTAGGCTCACCGAGTCACTTTCGACCGCACTTCGCCTTGCCGACGATCTGGCACTCATCGATGTGGTCGGCAGTGAGCCCTGGTGGCTCTCCCGATCCGGCGCCTGTCCCACCTGCGAAAATTCCTTTCCGGAGATCTCGCCGCGCCTCTTCTCTTTCAATAATCCCTTTGGCGCCTGCGGCGCCTGCAGCGGTCTCGGCCAGATCCCGATTTTCGATCCCAAGCGGATCGTCCCGAACGAAGATCTGACCCTCGAGCAGGGGGCCATCGCGGCCTGGGATCTCGACGAGGCGCGCGGCTACTATCGCAGGCTCCTGGAAACGGTCGCCGGGGATTTCGGGTTCTCGCTCGATACCCCCTGGAAAAAGCTCTCGAGAGGACAGCGCGTGCTCCTGCTCGAGGGTGACGCCAGCTACGACCTCGAACTCGAGGTGCCCGTCAGGGGTCGCGGTCGACGCAAGCGCCGCACCCGAACCGAGAAGATCGTGCGGTCTTTCGACGGAGTTTTGGGCGATCTCGCCCGTCGTCTCGAGGTCGCCGCCGGCCGAGCGGGCTCGAGCCTCTCGAAGTTTCAGACCGACCGACCCTGTCCGGATTGCGAAGGCACACGGCTTCGCAGGGAGGCGCGCTCGGTCAGGCTCGGGCCCCATTCGCTGCCCGCCCTCACCGCACTCTCGATTGCAGAGGTCATCCGCTTTCTCGGCGAACTCTCACTGCCTCCGAATCTCGCCAGAATTGCAGAACGGATTCTCGGAGAGGTGCGCGAACGGCTCGGATTTCTCGAGCGGGTGGGACTCGGCTACTTGAGCCTGGACCGTCGCGCCGCGACCCTTTCCGGGGGTGAGGCACAGCGCATCCGACTCGCGACCCAGATCGGTGCCCAGCTGATCGGCGTCCTCTACATCCTCGACGAGCCCTCGGTCGGCCTGCATCCGAGGGACAACGAACGCCTGCTCGAAAGTCTCGAGTCCCTTCGGGATATCGGCAATAGCCTGATCGTCGTCGAGCACGACGAAGCCACTATCCGTCGCGCCGATTTCGTGATCGACATCGGCCCGGGCGCCGGCATCCACGGTGGGCGGATCGTCGCCGCCGGAACGCCGGCAATGCTCGAAACCGTCGCGGACTCCACGACAGGCGACTTTCTCTCCGGCCGCCGCCGAATCGAGGCCCCCGTGCGACGCACACCCAGAGCTGATCAAACGATCCGTCTCGAAGGCTGCGCCGCGAACAACCTGAAAGAGGTCGACCTCGAAATCCCCCTCGGCTGTTTGACGGTCGTCTCCGGCGTCTCCGGCAGCGGAAAGTCCACCCTCATCAACGACACGCTCCACCGCGTCCTGTCCGCGGAACTCCACGGCGCACTCGCCACGCCCGGTGCCCATCGCGCAATTCACGGTCTCGAATTGATCGACAAGGTCGTCGCCGTGGATCAGAGCCCGATCGGACGCAGCCCCCGCAGCAATCCCGCCACCTATAGCGGTGCGTTCTCGGGGATCCGCACCCTCTTCGCGGCGCTGCCCGAGTCCCGCGTACGCGGATGGGACGGGGGCCGTTTTTCCTTCAACGTCAAGGGTGGGCGTTGTGAAGCCTGCGAAGGGGACGGCTCCATTCGAGTCGAGATGCAATTTCTGCCCGACGTATTCGTGCTCTGCGAGGTCTGTAGCGGTCGCCGCTACGATCGCGACACGCTCACGATCCGATATCGTGGGTTGAGCATCGCGGACGTCCTCGAGATGACCGTGCTCGAAGCCCTCGAGCTCTTCGAGAACGTGCCCATAGTCGCAAGACCCCTGCAAGCGCTCTCCGACGTCGGTCTTGGCTATGTTCATCTCGGTCAGAGCGCGACGACACTATCCGGTGGTGAGGCCCAACGCATGAAGCTCGCAAAGGAACTCGCCCGCAAGAGCACGGGGCAGACTCTCTATCTGCTCGACGAGCCGACGACGGGGCTGCATTTCGTCGACGTCGAAGTTCTGCTCGGCCTGCTCGACCGCCTCGTCGATCGCGGCAATACCGTCGTCGTCATCGAACACAATCTCGATGTCGTGCGTTACGCGGATCATGTCGTGGATCTCGGACCGGAAGGCGGCGAAGCCGGCGGCGAGATCGTGGCAACCGGAACGCCCGAGGAAATCACGCGCTGTGCCCGATCGTATACGGGACACGCGCTCGCCAAGGACCAGACGTCGGCGCGTGTCGAGGCGTCCGCATGATGAATCCCCGGCAATCGGATCCGAACGATCCCTACCCGAGCGTTCGGGGCGCGCTGATGTTGACCCTCCTGGCCATGCTCGCCGCCGCGTTCACGGGGATCGCATTCATCGACTTCGGATTGCTTGCGGCGGTCGGGATCGGCCAGGCGATCGGCGTCGGTGCGGTCGCGACGATGGGTGCCCAACGTGTCCCCCAGCCCCAGGCCAAGCGTCTCGGACTGCGCGCACTCAACCTCGACTCGATCCCCCTGATCCTCTGCCTCGTCCCGGCCATTCTCCTCTCGAGTGAACTCGACAACTTCGCCTTCGATTTTGCGGGCGACGCCATCGAGATCAACGCGAATGGATCCGGCGGAGCTGCGACGGAAGGCGAAGCGAACACGTTCGATCCCGTTCTGCCCGGTTCCTATGATTTCGTCGACCCCGCCGAATCCGCGGACCCGGGGGAGGGCGAAGCGGCCTACGACAGCCGGGACGGCGATGCCAAGGAGGACGAAGAAGAAGCGCCCCGACTGATCGACCCCGACGACCCGGTGAGCGTCTTTCAGGCCTTCATCGTCATGGTCGGCATCTCTCCGATCGTCGAGGAGTTCCTGTTTCGTGGCGTGATCCAACAGAGCATCGTCCAGAGGCTCGGTTTGATCCGCGGCGTGAGCGTCGTCGCACTCCTTTGGACTTTGCTGCGACCCGCACCGATCGCTGGATTCAGCCGCTTCCTGGCCGCAGCGATCGCCTCCTTCGCTCTCGGCTGGGCCCTTGGAATCGTGCGCATCGCCACGGGATCGATCCTGGGCCCGATCCTGCTCGCGAGTGCCTGGGCAGCCATTGGTCTCGGCTCAGCCGTCCTCGAGGGACGGATGGATCTCCCCGGCATGAATGTCCCCGGCACACATCTGCCCGTCCTCGTCACGTTGATGAGTGGCGTACTCGTCGCGTGGTCAGGGCGTGCGATCTTCGAGGAAGCGCAGCGGCGCTTCGCAGCAGGGGATCACCACGATGACGAAGTCGGCGATCCCGGCCCCCCCGACCCCGAATAGAGCTCGTGGTGTTCACCGGTGCACGTGAAGTTCCTCGAGCGGCGAACACTACACGTCGGAGCGGTCGTCCAGGCAGATCGTGATCAGGCGAAGCACGTCCGGTGCGATCTCGTCCTCGGATCTCGCCGCGTCAATGCGTGCCAGTCCCGCTACCTCGAGCGTCCCGAAGATTTCCGCCGCTCTCTCCAGAAACGGCAGATTCTCGAAGACGGGCTCCCTCTTGCCGCCCCGGGCATTGACCCGCGCGAGGCCTTCTTTCGCCGAGATCTCGAATAGCAGGATCAGATCGGGTCGGTTGAACTCGGCCTCGCTATCCGAGAGGATCTTCTCGACATCGAGGCCCCGTGCGCCCTGATAGGCGACCGTCGAAATATAGGACCGATCCGAGAGCACGATGCGACCCTCCTCGAGCGCCGGCCCGACGATTTCGCGCATATGCTCGCGGCGATCCTCGAAGAACCACTCGAGTTCGGTTGCGGGGGAGACCCTCTCACCGCTCTGGGCCATCGCCCGGATCTTCAGACCCCAGCGCCCCCCGGTCGGCTCGCGCGTCACTACCGGCTCGGTCCCCCGCGAGCGAAGCGCCTCTGCGGCGCGTCGGAGCTGGGTCGACTTGCCGCAGCCGTCGAGCCCTTCGAAAACGATCAGTGCCCCGCGTTTCACGGCTCCTCCGAGTACGCGCCTACATCCAGGCGTCGGTGTTCACACAACCTTATCGCTCGCGCGCGAGTCAGGCTGCCCTCGGCCCTTTCGGTCGCTGCCAGCGACTTGGCATGACCTTCGCAGTTCAACCCCGTGTCGCCTTCGGGCGAGCCACGCGGCGCTCCTCTAACGGGACCGGGAGCTGCGCGCGGTCGAGGTCGTCGGGCGGAAGCACAGGGTCGAGTCGGGATATTCAATTACGGGGTGAACCCCGGCTCGAGCTTCCGCCCGGCGGTTCTCCATTCGAGTCTCCCCGCGCCCGCTGTGAACCGCGGGAACCGGACGACGACGACGACGACGACGACGACGACGACGACGGAAAATGCCAACAAAAAAAAGGCGAGCAACCCGAGTGGATTGCTCGCCCCGTACGGACTCGAACGTTGAGTTTCCAGCCGGACTGGTATGTCTGGACTAGAGGCCCGTCTGGCCCTGGAGCAGGAACGCGATGACGAGGCCGTAGATCGCGATCGACTCGATGAGCACCATGCCGAGGATGAAGTTCGTGAACATCGCCCCCGCTGCGCCCGGGTTGCGGGCGATCCCGGCAGTCGTGTTGCCAGCGGTCAGCCCCTGGCCGATACCACAGCCGAGACCGGCCATGCCCACAGCGAGACCGGCACCAATGCCGAGACCACTGATCGCGGTGCCGTCCGCGGCGGCCAACGCGACACCAGGAACCAGGAACAGGACGAGAGCCCAAACGAGGATGTTGACGATACGACGCATGCTGATTTTCCCTTTTCTTCGGAGACCCGGGTGCCGTTCTGGCTGGGCCGATTGAATGAAATCGATTGAACCGAGACTGGCGGAGGACCGCCGGGTCACCAAACGAGGCCTATCCCCGTTCGTAGATCGAAAAACGTGTGATTGAAACCTGAAACGAAACAGCGATCCGCCTGGGATCCCTGCGTGAAGCCTTGTGCGACTCGTGAGTGTTGCTTGTTATTTCGGATCGATATCAATGAGGCTCCTCGAGTGCCTGTCCAATGTAGATCATCGTCAGGAGCGCAAACACGAAGGCCTGCAGGAAGCTCACGACCATTCCGAGGCCCATGAAGATCGCGGGCAACACCGCCGGTACCATTCCGATCCAGATCACGATCACCTTGTGGTCCGCGAACATGTTGGCGAGAAGGCGAACTCCAAGCGTCACGATGCGAGCGAGATGAAGAACGATCTCCAGGGGGAGAAAGATTGGCGTCAGCATGCGAACATGATAGTGGCGCCCCCCCAGCTCGAGGTCGTAGAGCGCCGGACCCATGAACTGGTAGATGTACTTCCAACCGTGCCGCTTGATGCCCACGAAGTTGTAGACGGCGAATGAGATGATGCCCCACGCGAATGTGACGTTGGCATCACCCGTGGAGCCCAGGAAACCCGGAATCAAGCTCATGAAATTCGAGACCAGCACGAAGAAGAAGATGGTTCCGACGACCGGGAAATATCTTCGCCACTCGTCGCCGATCGTCGTCTCCCCGAGATCGCCAAGGGCTTCGATCACCACTTCGATCAGGTTGCGAATCGACAGCCCCTCTTCAGGCAGGACCCCAGCATTTTCGCCCGCGACGGCGCGCTTCACGGAAATTCCAGCGAGGATGAGCAGAGCCGAGGCTGACAGCGCCGAGACGTAGATCCACTCTGTATTTAGCTGGTGTGCGAGGGTGTCGAACAGATTCATTGTTTTCTCTCTTGGTCGCCGTTCGCGTCATCCAGAATGACGCAGTCATCGGGCCGGTCAGAGTATTTCGAGGTAAAGAGACGGCCGGTCAGGACGAGTCGGTCGTCCTCGTCCTCGTCGATTCCGTCGTCGAGGAAGACGGGCAAGGTCTCGGGGTCGAGAATTGGCGGGCGATTGAGAACGGCGTCGATCACGGTCGCTGGCATCGCAATGGAAAGTCCGATCAGGAGCGCAACCGGATCAGCCCCCGCGCGCATCGTCACGAAGATGGCAGCGCCGAGAAGAAGAAATCGAAATGCAAGACCTCCAATCCAGCCCAGTGACATCAGTTCGCCCGAGAAAAGCCGTCGCGCCGCTCGAAGAATTGCCCCGAGATTGATCGCCTCCAGGAACGCCCCCGCAGCGAGGCTGGTCGCGAAATGTGGAGTCACGAGCGCATAGGAAGCTGCCACCGCGCCCGCGGAGAGCCCCAGATTCCATTGCTCGACTTTTTCCAGCTCAAATTTCGCCAACTCGAATCTCACTCCGTGTCTTTTCTCGGGTCCTTGCTGCGAGGCGTCTCGTCCGTCGCGTCATCCGACTTCATGGCGTCCTCGCGAAGTACGTCGCTCATTCCCGGCGACACGCCGACTCCCAGCTCGTCATCCCACGATGCATGAAGCCCCGCGGAATCTGATTTTGCCGTTCCGTCCGCCGCGTTCGGGTCGGGATGTAGTTCATGTCCGAGCCGGACCAACCGCAACACCATCGCCCCGAAGCCGACGACCGCTCCGATGATCAAGCCCCAGGGCGATGAGTCCAGGCGCCCATCGATCCAGAAGCCGAATCCGCACCCGACCAACACCGCGCCCACAGCCTCGAAGGCCCCTTGGTACGCCTCGTTGCCGGCCCGGGCCGCAGCGCGCTTCAGGCGTTTGCGACCCGGATAGTCGGGCGGATGACTCAAGAATCCCTCACCGAATCGAAAAACGACACGAGAACGTGTCTCCGATTCGCGGCTTGGACGCTGCAATTCCCAATGCCAGTTGGGGCCGGAAATCGGCGCGCAGCATAGCCTTTTGACCCACAGCGCTCAATTGGAGAGACACCCCCGCAACCACCCGAGGCGGGCTACCTCGCCCGAGCGACTCTGGCCAGAGCACGCTCCGCCGCGTCCAGGGTCAGGTCGATATCCCGTTTCTTGTGGGCCAGGGACACGAATCCCGCCTCGTAGGGCGAAGGGGCCAGGTACACCCCGTCCTCGAGCATCGACGCGAAGAAGCGCCGAAATGCGGCTGCATCACTTTGCTGCGCCTCGGCGAAGGAGTCGACAGGGCCCCGATTGAAGAAGAAGCCGAACATTCCGCCGACGCTCCGTGTCGTGAGCGGAATCCCCCGCGCCTCCGCCCGTTCGGCCAGTCCCGACATCAGCGTGCTCGACCTCTCTGCCAGGGTCTCGTAGACCCCCGGTGCCTCGAGCAGCTCGAGCGTCGTGATGCCCGCGGCAACCGCCAGCGGATTCCCGGATAGGGTACCCGCCTGGTAGATGTCACCCTCGGGCGCGACACGCGCCATGAAATCCCGGCGTCCCCCATAGGCCGCCGCCGGAAGGCCACCCCCCACGATCTTTCCGAGGGTCGTCAGGTCGGGCTTCACCTTGTAGAGACGCTGCGCACCCCCCTTCGCCACCCGGAAGCCGGTCATGACCTCATCGAAGATCAACAGCGCGCCGAATTCGTCACAGATCGCCCGTAAGCCTTCCAGAAATCCTGGGGTCGGTGGAATACAGCCCATATTTCCCGCGATCGGCTCGACGATGATCGCGGCGATCTGCTTCCCCCATCGCCCGAAAGCCCGTCGCGTCGCGACCAGGTCGTTGAAAGGCGCGATGATCGTCTGGTCGGTCATCGCTTTCGGGACGCCCGGCGATCCGGGAATTCCGAGGGTGGCGACGCCGCTCCCGGCACCCACGAGCAGTCCGTCGGAATGGCCGTGATAGCAGCCATCGAATTTGAGAATGCGCGGGCGGCCGGTCACGCCGCGGGCTAGCCGAAGCGCACTCATCGTGGCCTCGGTCCCGGAACTCACCATCCGGACCTTCTGGATCGAAGGCAGGGCCCTTCGAATCGTTTCCGCCAGATCCGATTCCCGCGCCGTGGGCGCACCGAAGCTCGTTCCGGACGCCATCGCCTTTCGCACGGCCTTGAGGACTTTCGGATGCGAATGACCGAGAATCATCGGCCCCCACGAGCCGACGTAGTCGATGTACTCGTTCCCATCGACGTCTCGAATCCGGGCGCCCTTTGCAGAATCGATGAAGCGAGGAATTCCACCGACCGAGCCAAACGCGCGAACGGGGCTATTCACGCCCCCCGGTATCAAGCGCTTGGCGCGTTTGAATTCGCGCCGGGACTTCGAAAGTTCCATCTCGTCGTCAGTCCTCGCTCGGATCGTCTTCGGTGGGCGGAGAAGCGTCCGTCACGGACTCTTCAGGTACGTCACCTTCCGGAGGGGAACTCGAAGGAACTCCCCCGAGCTCGTCGTCCGCGACATCCTCTTCCGCGAGACGCGCGATCGAGACCAGACGCTCATTATCAGCAAGGTTCATGACACGAACGCCCTGGGTCGCGCGACCCATCGATGAAATCCCTCCGACCGGACAGCGCAAGACCTTGCCGAGATCGGTGATCAGCATGACGTCGTCATCGTCGACCACCTGAGCGATCCCGATCACCGGACCGTTCCGGGGATTCGCCCGAATGTTGATGATCCCCTGCCCACCGCGTTTCTGCGGTCGGTAGTCGCCCTGCGGCGTCCGTTTTCCATAGCCTCGTGCCGTCGTCGTCAGGATCTGCGCATCCCCGGACAGGATCTCCATGCCGACGACTTCATCCTCACTGGACAACGCGATCCCGCGCACACCCGTCGCGGTTCGCCCCATGGCACGGGCGTCCTCTTCGCTGAAGCGAATCGACTTTCCGTTCCGAGTCGCCAACAAGACGTCATCGCTGCCGCTACTACGTCCAGCCGAAATCAGCTGATCGTCTTCGGAAAGATTGATCGCAATGATTCCGGCCTTACGCGGATTCGAGAAAGCCGAAAGGGAGGTTTTCTTGATGACACCCTTTCGTGTCGACAAGATGATGAACTCTTCTCGGGCATCCTCGAAGCTACGGACCGGGAGCATCGTCTGTACGCTCTCTCCCGGCTGTAGCTGCAGTACGTTGACAACAGCCTTGCCTTTTGCGGCTCGACCGAGCTGCGGCAACTCGTGAACCTTCAGCCAATGCAGGCGACCGAGGTTCGTGAAGAAGAGCAGATAGGCATGTGTGGACGCCACACCCAGATGTCGCACGAAATCCTCTTCGCGCGTTGCCATGCCTTTCGCGCCCTTGCCACCCCGGCGCTGCTGGCGGTAGAGGGTCACAGGATTGCGTTTGATGTAGCCGAGATGAGACAGGGTGACGACCATGTCCTCTTCGACGATCAGATCCTCATTCGTGATGCCATCGATCGCTGCCGTGAGCTCGGTTCGTCGCGCGTCCCCGAATTTCTCCTCGACTTCGCGAAGCTCTTCGACGACGACGATGAGGATCCGCTCATCGCTCGCGAGCAGTCCCTTCAAGTCGTCGATCTTCGCGCGAAGCTCCGTGAGTTCGTCCAGAACGCGTTGGCGCTCCATTGCCGTCAGCGCGCGCAAGCGCATGTCGAGGATCGCCTGTGCCTGGCGCTCGGAGAGATCGAATCGCTCCATCAATTGTCCGCGAGCGGTCGCGGCGTTCTCCGCAGCGCGAATCAGCGCGATGATCTCGTCGAGATGATCGAGTGCGATCGCGAAACCCTCGAGGATGTGCGCTCTGGCTTCGGCCTGCGCAAGGTCGTAGATCGCGCGTCGGATCACGACTTCCTTGCGGAACTCGACGAAATGTCGCAGGGCGTCCTTGACGCTGAGGGTCTGCGGTCGGCCGTTCACGAGCGCGAGCAGATTGACACCGAAGGTCGTCTGCAGCGGCGTCATCTTGTACAGCTGGTTCAAGATGACGTCTTCCGCGACGTCCCTCTTCAGCTCGATCACGACCCGCATGCCCTCGCGACTCGACTCGTCGCGCAGGTCGGCGATGCCCTCGAGCCGACCGTCCTTGACCAGATCCGCAATGCGTTCGAGAAGGAGCGACTTGTTCACCTGGTAGGGGATCTCGGTGACGACGATCCGGGTGCCACGCTTGTAGGGTTCGAACTCGGCCCGGGCGCGCAGCGTCAGATGGCCGCGCCCCGACGCGTAGTAGCTGCGGATTCCGTCCGTACCGCACAGCAATGCGCCGGTCGGGAAATCCGGGCCCGGCATCTTCTCGATCAGATCGTCGAGAGTGCAGTCGGGGTTCTCGGCTTCCAGAATCAACGCCGCCGTCAGCTCGGTCAAATTATGCGGGGGAACGTTCGTAGCCATGCCGACGGCGATCCCGGCTGAACCATTTGCAAGCAAGTTCGGAAAGCGTGCCGGGAGAACGATCGGCTCTTCCATCTGCCCGTCGAAATTGGGCTGAAAATCGACGGTCTCGCGGTCGATGTCGCGGAGTAGCTCCTCCGCGATCTTGGCTAGACGTGCTTCCGTATATCGGTAGGCGGCAGCGGAATCACCGTCAATGCTGCCAAAATTGCCCTGGCCGTCGACGAGCGGATAGCGGAGGGAAAAGTCCTGGGCCATGCGGACCATCGAGTCATAGACCGCGGAATCACCGTGGGGGTGGTAGTGCTTGAGAACTTCACCGACGACACCAGCAGACTTCGAGTAGGGACGATTCGGAAGCAGTCCTTCCTGATGCATCGCGTAGAGGATGCGGCGATGAACGGGTTTGAGACCGTCTCGCACATCGGGCAGCGCACGGCTGATAATCACCGACATCGAATAGGCGAGAAACGATTCGCGGACCTCGTCCTCGATGTTCACCGTCGGGAAGCGGTCGTCCGGAGGCGGGATTTCACCGCCGGTCGGCTCCGTGGGATCTGTGGGCTCGTCGGACACGGTTTTCTATCTACCCATCTGTCGGTGCGATCGTTTTGGGCCGGAACTCACTCCGGGGCTTCCGGGGTTCTTTCGATCGCATGAGAACATCCTAGACGTCGAGATTCGCAACGCTCAAGGCGTTCTCTTCGATGAAACGCCTTCGCGGTTCAACGATATCGCCCATCAGGGTCGTAAAGACATCGTCGGCCTCGACCGCGTCTTCGACGCGGATCTGCACGAGGTTTCGATTTTCCGAATTCATGGTGGTTTCAGCCAGCTGGTCCGGGTTCATCTCGCCGAGACCTTTGTACCGCTGGATCGAGAGCCCCTTGTTCGCAATCTCAAGCACCCGCCGCAGCAAGTCTGTGCCGAGCAAGAATTCCTCGGGTTCGCGGTCGCCGTGTCGCAGCGTATAGGGGGCCGGTCCCGTCTCCTCGAGTTCCGAAGCGAGACGAACCATCTTGTGGAACTCGACCGAATCGACAAGAGATGCGTCCAGGGAACTCCGGAGGGTCTGACCCGCACGCCTCGTCTTCGCAACCAATCTGTATCCACTCGCATCGAGTTCGGCTTCCGTCGACCATGCCAACTCACCGACGACATCGCCGGAGTCTTCGGGGTGAGTACGATCGATCTCGGCCACGATCGCAGGAACGACCTCTTCCAACAGCACACGCTCGTCACGTAGCTCTTCGCGGGTCGGTCGGGAGATGCGCGCCGCAGCATCGACGATGCGCTCGTCGAAGAGCCGAATATTGAAATGGTCGAGAGATTGTTGGCGAGCACTCGCGTTCTTGAGCAAACTGTACAAAGCATCGTCGGCTCGATCCGTGCCGTCACTACAGGACACGGACGCACCGTCGAGGGCCAGACCAAACAGGTAGTCTTCGAGTTCCGGTTCATCTTTCAAATAGCGACTGGTCTTGCCCCGCTTGGCCCTGAACAGGGGCGGTTGCGCGACGTAGAGGTAGCCGCGCTCTATCAGATCTCGCATCTGACGATAAAAGAACGTGAGCAAGAGCGTGCGGATGTGACTGCCGTCGACGTCCGCGTCCGTCATGATGATCACCTTGTGGTAGCGCGATTTTTCGGCCGCGAAGTCTTCGCCGATGCCCGTGCCGAGAGCCGCGATGATCGCCTGGATCTCCACACTCGCGAGCATCCGATCGATTCGCGCTCGCTCTACATTGAGGATCTTTCCGCGGATCGGAAGGATTGCCTGGGTCTTCCGCGAGCGTCCCTGCTTTGCCGTGCCACCCGCTGAGTCACCCTCGACGATGAAGAGTTCACACAGCTTCGGGTCGCGTTCCTGACAGTCCGCGAGTTTGCCCGGGAGGCTGAAATCCGAAAGAGCGCCCTTGCGGCGCGCCAGATCGCGAGCCTTTCGCGCCGCGTCACGCGCCCGTGCGGTATCAACGATCTTTGCGACGATTGGTTTCGCGATCCGGGGATTCTCTTCCAGAAAGCTGGTGAGCTGCTGGTAGACAATCGCCTCGACGATGCCCCGAACCTCGCTCGTACCCAGCTTCGTTTTCGTCTGTCCCTCGAACTCTGGCTGAGGAATCTTGACTGAGATCACCGCTGTCAGTCCTTCACGCAGGTCCTCACCGCTGACAGCCGGTCCGCCGTTCTTGCCGCCTTTTGCCCCGCCTCTGGACGCCGGGGCCTTGGAGTTGCCCGCGATGTAGCGGTTCAGTGTACGGGTGAGGGCCGTTCGAAACCCGATTAGATGAGTTCCGCCTTCGACGGTGTTGATGTTGTTGGCGAATGAGTAGACCGACTCGTTGTAGGAATCGTTGTACTGGAGTGAGATTTCGGCATCCACGGTCACTTCGCGACCGTGGTCGTTGAATGTTCTCTCACCCCTCAAGTAGATGGGTTCGGGATGAAGAGGACTTCGTTTCTCGTTCAAATGCTCGACGAAGGAATTGATGCCTCCTCCGTAACAGAAATTGTGGGTCTTCCCGTTTCGGGCGTCGACGATGATGATGCGGACACCGGCATTCAGGAAGGAGAGCTCGCGCAATCGTGTCGAAAGAACGTCGAAGGAAAAGTCGGTGACGGCAAAGATATCGGGGTCGGGATGAAACGTGACACTGGTCCCCGTATCCTCACAGTCGCCGGAAATCTCCAGGCCGGTAGTCGGAATACCGCGTTGGAAAGTCTGGTTATGAATCTTGCCGGAACGTTTGATCTCGATCCGCAATTCTGAGGAGAGTGCGTTGACGACGGATACGCCTACACCGTGAAGACCGCCTGACACCTTGTACGAGTTCTCGTCGAATTTTCCGCCGGAGTGCAAAGTCGTCAACACGACTTCGCATGCGGGTCTCTTTTCGACGGGATGCATATCCGTTGGAATTCCACGACCGTTGTCGACGACGGTGACGTAGCCGTTCTCTTCGATCGTGACGTGGATTTCACTGCAATGTCCAGCGAGCGCTTCGTCGATCGAGTTGTCGACGATCTCGTACACAAGATGATGAAGGCCATCGGGACCGGTCGTCCCGATGTACATCGCAGGTCGCTTTCGAACGGGGTCGAGGCCTTCGAGGACCTCGATTGAACTGGCGTCGTAGCTCACCGAGCTTCTTTCTCGCATTCGCGTTCACGGCATTGGCGCATGTAGCGGATCCGGTTGGCGAATCGCGTTCTGGGAGATGGCGTCCCCACAGATTTTGACCTGCGCCCAAGACCGACACCCGACTGCTTGTGTATGCCGTTTGGCTGCTCTGAGTGACTACGGCTTTGTCTGTTCCGGAACTTCCTGTGGGCGTCTCGAGACCGGCGCCCCCGTCCCCCAATGCCCCTCAGATGCTCTGGGAGAGTACCTAAACCCCGAGGGTCAAGCAAAGGCGAGAATCGCCGATTACCGATCCCAGACGCCGTTCTCCGGCCCGTGGGCAAGCCTTCTCGCGCCGACATGGGTTTCCCTGGGGGAATTGTTCCGGCCTCATGCGAGAGCAATTTCAGAAACTCGCTCCGGTGCCGGGCCAGAGACGCCTCGTCCCGGCTGGAAATCTCTCGATCGACGCGCCGAAACCACGGCCGCCGCTGGGTTACCCGGCCAGGTCGTTCCGTCGATTCAGATTCTCATCGGCATCACGACCGCCAGCGTCTTTTCATCATCCGGAGGCGTGATCCGAGAGGGGGAGAGTTCATCCTGGAAGGAGAATCGGATCTCTTTCATCTGGATTGCGTTGATCGCGTCCAGCAGATAACGCGCGTTGAATCCGATCGATAGCGGCTCACCCGCATAATCGATGTCCAGCTCTTCACGGGCATCCCCGAGATCGGGATTGTTGGATGTGATCACCAGCTGGCCATCCGAGAGTTCGAGCTTGACCGCGCGACTCCGCTCCGACGACAAGAGCGCGACACGCCTCACTGCTTGCACCAGCGAATCCGTGGGTAGGATGAGATGTCGCGTGAGATTCTTGGGAATCACCTGATTGTAATTCGGAAACTCGCCCTCGATCAAACGCATCACGAGTGTCACGTCACCCTTGCGAGCAAGACCACTGTTGTTCGCGAATGCGAGTTCGATCTCTTCGGCATCATCCTCGTCCACGAGACGCTTCAACTCACCGAGTCCCTTGCGAGGAATGATGACACCGCTTGCCAGTGCGCTCACATCGCCTTCGATCTCTCGATCGACGCATGCGAGCCGATGTCCATCGGTGGCGACGAGGCGAATCTCTCCAGGCCCTCCCAGCACCTCGAGATAGACACCGTTCAGATTGTATCGGGTCTCGTCGACCGAAGCCGCATACATCGTGCGTTCGATCATCGCGCTAAGAATCGCAGCAGACACCGGAACCGTCTTCTCCGGACTGAATTCGGGGAGTGTGGGATATTCTTCGGCTGTGGTCCCCGCCAACGTGAAGCGACTTCGATTGCAACGGATCTCGAGGTACGAGTTGGCCGTCGCTTCGAGATTGATCGTTTCATCCGAGAGCTCGCGAACGATTTCGAAGAGCTTCTTGGCCGAGACCGTGAGTCCTCCGGCTTCCGTGACGACGGCCGGATGTTGACTACGGACACCGACTTCGAGATCGGTCGCAGCAAGCTGGAGCTTTGCATCCTCCCCGACGGTCGGTGCTTCGATCAGTGTATTCGCGAGAATCGGCATCGAGTTTCGCTTCTCGACGATCGACTGGATCCGACCGAGACCGCGAAGGAACTCGGACTTTGTAATCGAGAGTTTCATCCGCTCTCTCTTCTGGTTTGGAAAAAGTTAATTAAAGAGTAGTAGTAGGAAGTGACAGCCGATCGGACAAAAATGGTTCAACCCGTCGCGGAAATTGGAGTTTCCGGTGTGCCCGGTTGCGATCGAGGGGCGATGGAATCGACAACATTTGGAGCGATCGACTTGGCTTCTCTGTTTCTGTCGGCAGAGTAACACGGGCGAGGCCCCGCGGAGCCAGGTGCGTTGTGAATCGCCGGATCGCCGCCCCATCGAAGCACGGGGACAGGGCGAAAGGTCCAGGAAAACGGCGCATTGACAGGCCCTGAGACTCCCCGGTAAGCTCCCGCGCTCCCCAACTCGGCCCCTTCTTCACGTGCACACCGCGTACATGGTGACGGGTCGACGTGCCCTTGGTTGCTCCCGAGCACTTTTCCAAACGAACGAACCTCCGTTTTGGTGCAGTCTCGGCGGTGTAGTGGTGGGCAGGGGTCCACGAGAGAGAAAGCGTCGAACGCGCCGATATCGCGAGCAGACCGCGAGAGAGAGTGAGGATCCGCAGAGATGAAGCGGACATTTCAGCCCAGTCGAATCAAACGTCTCCGCAAGCACGGATTCCGTGAGCGGATGAAGACCAAGGCGGGACGCGCCATTTTGAAGCGCCGCCGAGCCAAGGGTCGCAAGCGACTCGCCGCGACCGTCGCGTCCAAGTAGCGGCTTCTTGGCGCTCAGCTCAGTGTCGTTCGGGCTCTCGCCCTCGCGGCGAAGTCGGATCCGAATATGATGTCCATCGACACGACCGGCCCCTTCGAACCGTCGGATCGACTCCTGGACTCCAAGGATTTTCGACGCGTTCTGCGTCGTGGGCGTAGACGTGCGTCCCAGGACGTGGTCGTAATCACGACTCCACGTCGAGAAGAATCAAATAAAAACAATCACTTAGAATCCTTATTGCACATGGGAAGTCGACTTGGGATCACGGCGAGCCGAAAGGTCGGCAACGCGGTCATCCGGAACCGCTTCAAACGTCGGACGCGAGAGTGGTTTCGTCGCCGCCGTGGCGATCTCGGCCGAGACGTCGATCTCGTGGTGATCGCTCGGCGTTCCGGGTCGAAGCTGTCCTTTGACGAACTCGACGAGCGGCTCAGTCGTCTCCTGGGTCTTGCGCCCATCGATCAGAGCGTAGAATAGGCACCCCGAGGGGAAGATGGAATCCACCTCGATCAGCACTGAAATAGAACCGCTCCACGTAGGATGGCCCCCCGCGGGCGCGTTGGACGTGACTGACTCTCGGCTCGACGCTCGAGCGACCCGTGAATCGTCCCCGACCCGATCGCGTTCGCCGCGTGCGAATCCGTTCGTCGGGGGGCTCTTCTTTTTCTATCGAGGCGCGATTCGACCTCTGCTCGGTTCGGGATGTCGCTTCGAACCCTCCTGCTCGGCGTTTACCGAGGAGTCGATTGCCCGCCACGGTTTCTGGCGCGGCTCGCTGCTCGGTGTACGACGACTACTGCGCTGCCACCCCTTTCACCCAGGCGGATACGATCCGGTTCCCTAGACCGCTTCGAGAAGGCTTCAATTTCGTGGATCGGAACACAGTCCTCGCATTCGCGCTCTCCATGATGGTGTTCGTGACCTATGTCATGTACCAGGAGGATCGGCGCGTCGATTTCGCGCTGGAGGCGGAGTCACAGACTTCACCCGAAACAGATTCCCGTGCCAACGCTTCTGGAACGAGTGACTACTCGCAGACTGACCGGTACGAGACGGGCGACTCTCGCGCGGTGGCACGTTCCGACTCGCGTACCGCGAATTCCGCGCCGACACGCGTCGATTCTCCGGCACGAATCATCCCGCTTTCACTGGCCACTCTCCAGAATGAACAAGTCGTGGCCAAGATCTCGAATGGCCCCGCATTGATCGCGAGCTGGACCCTTCTGGACTACAACGAGCGCCTGCCCGATGGCGATGTTCCGATCGAGTTGCTGGATCCCGAACTCCCGGTGATGCTAACGGACGTGGTGGGCATTTCCGGTGCGAGCTTTGCCAATTCGCACTTCGAAATTCTTCGCGAATCCCCACGCGAAGTTGTGCAACGCGCCGAGAACTCCGCCGGGGTCCTCACCAGGACCTTTCGCCTCGATGACGAAGGCTATGGCTTCGATCTCGAACTGTCCTTCGAGAGCCACCGCACGGATCCGGTCGACGCGCGCTTCGAGGTACTCGTGCCCGCGCGTACTTCGAAGCGTGACGATTTCCTCGAGACGTCGCTGATCGCGTACGGTGAGGAAGTGGGTGTGACCCGGAACTTCGTTCAGGCGATCGGCCAACCCGGCTTCTTCAGCTTCGGGGAGAACGGTGATGGCACCGAGCATGTGGAAGGCCGCTCGAAGTGGGCCGGCTTCGACGTGCGATATTTCGCGGGCCTCATCATCGACCCCGAGGACCGATCGCGGCTCGATGTGCAGTTTTCGGCTGTCGAAGAAGGGGAGAGCGCGATTGCGCGTGTAACGCTTCCGGGGATAGGCGTTGCCTCCGGCGGTGTGGCGGTCGAATCCCTGCGCGGATTCCTGGGGCCGAAGACGGTCGATGCTCTCTCACAGGCGAATGCGGATCTAGGAAAATCGGTGGACCGCGGTTGGAGCTGGCTCGAGCCACTGACTCGATTCTTCGAAATTGCCCTCGACAAGCTGTACCAGTTCATTCCGAATTACGGGTTCGCGATCATCGTGCTCACGATCCTCGTGCGAATTGTGACTTCGCCGCTGATGGTTCGACAGATGCGGTCCGCAGAGCGGATGCGTGAAGTTCAGCCGAAGCTCAAGGCGCTTCAGGAGCGCTTCAAGGACGACAAACAGAAGCAGTCCGAAGAGATGATGAAGTTCTACAAGGAAGAGGGCATCAACCCGCTCGGCGGGTGCCTTCCCCTTGTGCTCCAGATGCCGGTGTTGATTGGACTCTTCTATGCGTTGAGAACTTCGATAGGCCTGCGGCACGCGCCTTTCGTTTTTTGGATCGATGATCTATCGCAGCCGGCGACCCTTTTCACATTGCCAGGGCTCGATTTTCCGATTCGTGTACTCCCGCTCATCATGGGCGCGAGCATGTTCGCCCAGCAGAAGATGATGCCGCAGACTGGGATGGATCCGGTTCAGGCGCGCATGATGTTGATCATGATGCCGGGCATGATGCTTTTTATTTCATACACCTTTCCATCCGGACTCGTTCTTTACTGGACGGTGAGCAACCTCCTCGGCATCGCTCATCAATATTGGGTTCGGAATCACCTGCAGGCGAAGAGCTGAACGCCGACTCGCGGTGACATAACACGCCGGCAAGGCGAGATTGAGAGACAACGATGTACGACCAGCGCCAGGAACCGAACGAGTTCGTTGGGGATAGCCTCGAAGATGCACGCGCACAGGCGGTGGAGTTCTTCGGGAAGGAAGAGAGCGAATTGAAATTCATCGTCGCACCCGACGGTGAGATCTTTGGAACTGCGGGTCGGGCTGTTGTCGTAGCGGTTCCGAAGGACGTCGCGGCTCGAGGTCCACGTCCGAGCAGTGGTGGCGGAGATCGTGATCGCGGCGATCGCGGCGATCGCGGCGATCGCGGTGACCGCGGTGACCGCGGTGACCGCGGCGGTCGAGAGCGCGGACGCGGTCGCGGAGATGATCGGGGTCCACGGCGGGATCGAGGCGACCGAGGCGAGGGCCGCGAGCGCGGGGGTCGAGGCGAGGGACGTGGCCGAGGCGGCCGAGCGGAGCGCGGAGGCGACCGGGGTAGTAGAGAGGCCCCCCGGGAAACTCTTGAGGCCCCCGAACGTGCATCGGTGGCGGATTCGAAGGGTACCCCCAAGGGGGAAATCCAGCCTATCGGAAAGTTCGTGATGGGTGCCGTCGAGCGCATGAAACTCGGGTCTTTCGAGATCTCTGAGTCGAGTGAGGGCGACTTCCTGATCTACCAGCTGAGCGGCGCGGCGGCGGATACACTTCAAGCGGGCGACGGTCGCGGGACGGACGCCCTTCAGCTGATTGCAAACCAGGTCGCGATGCGTCAAGACGAAGACTCCCCGCGGATCGTTGTGGATGTCGAGGGTGCGGGGGATGAGCGGGAAGAGACGCTGGGCCGTCTCGCGGATCGTGCAGTCAAGCGGGCCAGGGAGACGGGACGATCGATCGCGCTGGATCCGATGAATGGACGAGACCGACGTACCATCCACATCACGATCCGCGAGATCGAGAATGTCGCGACGATGAGCATCGGTGAGGGGCGGTATCGCCAGGTTCTCGTGGTGCCAGAAGGGGCTCCGGAGTACGACGAGGCGGTCGAAGAGTCTGCTTGATGCCCTGATCCGGACTCCTCTAGCCGGGTCTCCTGTGTTCCACGGGGAACAGAGATCGGGACCACGGATCTGATATTCCACTCGGGATGAAACGTTCCCCGTGGAACGGAGCGCAGAATGAAAGGCGGCGGCTCTCGACAACTCAGCGAGAACGCCGTCTTTTCTATGCTTGAGCAGGGCCTCACCGAACTCGCACTGCCGTACACCCAAAAGCAGCTCGAACAACTCGCCGAGTTGGTGGGCTTGCTCGACCATTGGGCCAGTCGCATCAATCTGACCGGGCATACGGGTCCTCTCGAGATGGCATCGCGTCTCATTCTCGACGCAGCGGCACTGGTCGCTTGTCTTCCGGAAATCTCGGAATCAAAGACGCTGGCTGATCTTGGAAGTGGCGCAGGGTTCCCAGGTCTACCAATCGCGATCCTCAATTCTCAAGTCAATGTGCTCCTGGTCGATTCGCGACTCAAACGACACCACTTTCAGCGTGAAGCGCGTCGCCGCCTGGAGCTCGAGAACGTCGCGACCATCTTGGGTAGATCCAATGAAATCGAGCAGGTTCCCTGTGACATCGTGATTGCACAAGCGATGACCCAGCCACGACAGGCACTCACGATGATGGCTCAATGGTCCCACGCAGGTTCGATCCTCGTTCTTCCGGCTTCAGAGACCGCCTCGCGACCCCCGTGTCCAGATGGATTCCAGGACCTGTTGCTTCGAGAATACCGAGTGCCGCATACGGGCACTCTTCGCCGGCTCTGGATCGCGCAGGGAGCTGAGAAATAGGGCGATCTGCCGATTCGGGGCTCCTGCGGACACGCCACACTCGCATTCGACCCCCGCTGTGTTACCAAACCCGACACGGGCCCTCGTTCGGCCCGCGCAGTCACCGACTCCTCCGGGGGGGGGGTAGAGTGTGGCTTCGCTTGGCAAACGAGTCCCCCCCCCTGACCAAGCGAGAAGACCGAATGGCATCGAGTCCGTTTGTGATTGCGGTGGTGAACCAGAAGGGTGGTGTCGGCAAGACGACAACAGCCGTCAATCTGGCTGCTTGTCTCGGTGCAGCCGAGCGCCCCACCCTGCTCATCGACATGGATCCTCAGGCCAACGCGAGCAGCGCGTACGGAATCACGAACGCCGAGCGACAGATCTACGACGCCCTGATCGACGAATCGCCACTCACCCACTGTGCCTACGAGACGGAACTCGAGACCGTGCACGTGGTGCCGGCGGGAAGAGACCTCGTGGGAGCCGAAATAGAACTCGTCGCCAAAGACGCCCGGGAATACCGGCTGGACGAATCGATCAGGGCAATCGGACAAGCCTACGAAATCATCTTGATCGACTGTCCCCCTTCGCTGGGACTCCTGACCCTGAACGCGCTCACCGCCTCGGACGCAGTGCTGATCCCTCTCCAATGCGAATACTACGCCCTCGAAGGACTGGCCAATCTGGTCGAAACGGTGAATCTCGTAAAAGGCCAGCTGAACCCTCGGCTCGACATTCAGGGAATCGTCCTCACGATGGTCGATCAGCGAAACAATCTCAGTCGCCAGGTGGAAGCCGAGGTACGAAGCCATTTCGGTGACAAGGTCTACCGCACGCGCATTCCGAGAAATATTCGACTGTCCGAAGCGCCCAGCCATGGTCAGCCCATCCTTCTCTACGACATCCATTCGAAAGGCGCGGCAGCGTATGTGAAACTCGCCGACGAGCTGCTCGCACAACTGGCCCTCACGACGCCGCCGCGCAAACCACCCGTCTTGACCGGCGGCCTAACATCGCCTCGGGCAGACGTCGATCTCGAACGCCCCGAGGGAGAGCGCGCGTAGTCGCGATCGCAGGAGGAAACGATGAGCCAACGACGGAATGCATTGGGACGGGGACTGGGCGCGCTGATCTCGAGTCCACCACAGGTGCCCGAACAACCGAGGCCCACGTCCTCACCGACACAAACCCCCTTGACACCGGATAGTGTCAACACTGAATTGCGTATACAAGAGCCAATTTCGGCATCTAGGGGCCCCCAGGAGCTCGATATTGCCCTGATCGATCCGAACCCAGAACAACCGAGACGTGAGTTCGATCCGGTCGCTCTCGAACAACTATCCCGCTCGATCGGCCAACACGGCGTACTGCAACCCGTGGTCGTCCGGGAAGCGGGCAGTCGCTTCGAACTGGTGATGGGGGAACGCCGCTTCCGGGCAAGTCAGTTGGCGGGACGAAGCACGATCCCGGTGGTGGTGCTCGATGTCGACCCGGCGGATCGACTCGAACTCGCCATCGTCGAGAACGTACAACGCCAGGATCTCAATCCGATCGAACTGGCTCACGCCTACCAGGCGCTCGCGGACGCGGGACACACCCAGGCCGACATCGGGCGGAAGGTCACGATGGACCGCTCCTCTGTCGCCAACCACATCCGGTTGCTCGATCTCAGCCGGACCATTCAGACAGACGTCGAAAACGGTCGCCTCAGCATGGGCCACGCGAAGGCATTGCTTCAGGTCACCGATATCGAGATCCGTGAGGCTTTGCGGGCCAGGATCCTCAGCGAATCCCTGTCGGTGCGGGCCTCTGAGAGAGCCGCGCGGGATCTGAACGGGGGGCGACGACGCGTCGTCCGCGAACCGAAGGTTGCGACCCCGGCTCCCGAACTCGACGCCGACACGCGTGCCTACGTCGAGAAAATCGAAAGGCGACTCCAGACCAGGGTCACGCTTCATGCCCACTCAGCCGGAGGGGGCAAACTCGAGATCAACTATTTCAATCTCGAGGACTTGGAGCGGATCGGGGAAATGCTGCTCGGAGACGCGACATGAGCCGTAAGGGCACAGCCGAAGTGGATCGCACGGAAGCGGACGAAGCCGCTGTCGCGCAACCGCTCGTGCACGACGGCGAGACTGTCCCCCTCGTACCCAGAGGCGGACTCTGGGAGGGCCAGGTCGCCATCATGGGCCAGACTCTCATCGACGGTGCCGTCAACGGCAGCTTGAGAGGCCCAGGTGAGCTCGTGCTCGGTACCGGGAGCCGAATCGAAGGCGTGATCGATTGCGACATCCTCGACAGCAGGGGCGAAATCACTGGGCCCGTCACCGCCCGCAGCCGGGCGCGACTGCGTTCGGGCGCCTACTTCGAGGGAGATCTCGAGGCTCCCAGCGTCGAGGTGGAGGATGACGCCGTGTGGAACGGGGTCGCCCGCGTAGGGGGATAGGGCCCAGCCTGCACGGCTCCGCCAAGACATCCAGCCGCCCGCGCGAATCGGGAAAAACCCTCCCAGGAAAGTACTTTCGAGGCCTCGAGGCGGTTGAATTGGACTCTCGGCGGTGTAAAACTTGGCGCCGCTCGCATCCGCCCCTCCGGCCCGGAGAAGTCGGGCGCGGGAGTCGGTCCGATCGGTCAACAAATCGTTGCGTCACTCTCCGGAGCCGCTCGTTTCGTGGTACCCACCCCGGGACGTCCACTCCGGGGCGCACACGAAAGATTCGGCCGAAGACTCGTTTTCGATCGGAGATCGGAATAGAAGAGCCCGATGGCCACCGGCTTCGCTCCGGGCGCCCCGTCGGATTCGAAGAATTCGTGGAATCGTGGAAACAAGAATGGTGCGAAACATGATGACTTCGTCTGCGTGCGGAGCGGCCTCGGTGAAGCGAGGTCGTTCTCTGCGCGACCGCGCAACTGCCTCGGGCGCAAGCGCGATCGGACTCGCGTTCACCGCGCTGGGCCCGAACCCCGCCTTCGCCTCGGACAAGCTGGAGTTGATCCCCGATTTCGCGTTCTTCGGGCTGATCGCTGACAAGCCCGGACTCGGCAGTCTCTGGATCATGATCATTGGTTTCGTGGCACTGATCTTCCCACTGAATCAACTCATCTTTCAGCCGATCTTCCGCGTGCTCGACACCCGCGCCGAGCGCATCCAGGGAGCCCGTGATCGTTCGACGCAGCTCGAGCGGGAAGCGGACAACGTCCTCGCTCGATACGAAGACGCGATTCGCGAGGCACGAGCGGAATCCGAGACCACCCGACAGGGTCAACTCGTGACCGCGCGGGAAGAACAGGCCTCCTTGACGACGGAGGCGCGCCGCGAAGCGGAATCCGAACTCGAACGCGCACGAGCGAGCCTCTCCGAATCCCTCGAAGAGGCGCGAGCCAATCTCCGAGCGGATGCCGAGGATCTCGCTACCGCCGCCGCTGAGCGGGTTCTCGGGCGGGCGTTGTCATGAACCGCACTCCAAACTGCCCCGCACGTCGGACAGGGATTTTCATGCCTAACACCTCGACGATGATCGGACCCGCTCGCGCCGGATCGCGAATTCAGGCGATCTTCCTTGCGCTCGCGACCGTGCTCTTCTCCGGCATCGCCCAGGCGGCGGGTGGCGGAGACGATCACGACGCGGTCATGGAAATGGTCTGGCAGGGTGTCAACCTCGCACTCATCCTGGGCGTGATCATCTATTTTTTCCGCGGGCCGATCGACGAATATTTCGCAAATCGGCGTGAAGGGATCAAGACGGAACTCTCCGATGCGGCCGAATTGCTTCAACAGGCAGAGCAACGCAACGCAACCCTCCAGAGACGGCTCGTCGATCTCGCCTCCGAAGTCGAGGACATTCGCGAGAACGCCAGTCGCCGCGCCGAAGAAGATGCCGAGCGCATCCTGACGGACGCCCGTGCGACCGCAGAGCGAATTCGACGAGACGCGAAGGCCGCCGTCGATCAAGAGTTGCGACGAGCACGATCTGAACTCCGCGAGGAAGCAGCGGATCTCGCACTCGAGATCGCTGCCCGAAAACTCAAGGAGACCGTGAGCGAAAGCGATCGGGAGCGATTGGTGGACGAGTTCATCACCCGCGTCGAGCCGTCGTCCGGCAGCGGCATGACGAACACGGAAGGAACGAACTGATGAAGGGTGGAACCGCTGCCCATCGTTATGCAAAGGCACTGTTCGCGCTCGCCCAGGACGAACACCGGCACCGCGAGGTGCGCGTCGAACTCGAGAATCTCGACTCACTCTTCGACGGCAGCCGCGAACTGCGCAACGCCCTGCTGACGCCGCTCCATCCCGCCGCGGAACGCAAGAGCGCGCTCCGCGCGATCGCTGTGGCCGATTCGATCAGCGGACTCGTTCTGAACTTCCTTTCCTATCTGGTCGATCAGCGACGTCTGATCGATTTCAGTGCCATCGTTGCCGCCTACGGAGAATTTGCGGATGAGTCAGAGGGGCTGGTTACGGCAGAAGTCGTCGCTGCGAGCCCCCTCGACGACCGACGCAAGGACCGTTTGCGCCGCGCGCTTTCCGAACGCACCGGACAAGAAGTAAGACTGGAGATCGAGGTCGACCCGACACTCATTGGCGGTGCGATCGCCAAGGTCGGCGATCTCGTCTTCGACGGCAGCCTCCGCACGCAGCTCGGACAGTTGCGCGCCACTCTAACTGGAACTGGCTCAAGCGTTACGAAGGGATCCTGAGAAATGGACATCAAGCCCGGAGAGATCACAGACATCCTCAAGCGGGAGATCAAGGACTACGACCGCGAGATCGACGTCGCCGAAACAGGCACGGTCTTGAGCGCTGGCGATGGAATTGCGCGCATCTATGGTCTGGACAATGCGCTGGCTGGCGAGCTCGTCGAATTTTCGGGCGGCCTGCGCGGAATGGTCCTGAACCTGGAAGAAGACAACGTCGGTGTGGCCATCATGGGTGGCTCACGCAGCGTCAAGGAAGGTGACCTGGTTCGCCGGACCGGTCGCATCATCGAGGTCCCCGTCGGCGAAGAGTTGCTCGGCCGCGTCGTGGACGGGCTTGGGGTGGCGATCGACGGCAAGGGTGCAATTTCCGGCGAGACGACTCGCCAGGTCGAGCTCAAGGCGCCGGGTATCGTCGCCCGCAAGTCGGTCGATGAGTCGATGGCCACGGGCATCAAGGCCATCGACGCCATGGTCCCGATCGGCCGTGGCCAGCGAGAGCTGATCATCGGCGACCGCCAGACGGGTAAGACGGCGATCGCGATCGATACGATCATCAACCAGAAAGGCAAAGACGTAATCTGCATCTATGTTGCGATCGGCCAGAAGCAATCGACCGTCGCTCAGGTAACCGACAAGCTGAAGCAGCACGGCGCCATGGACTACACCATCATCGTCGCCGCGACGGCCGCGGATCCCGCCCCTCTTCAGTACATCGCGCCCTATACGGGCGTCACGATGGCCGAGCATTTCGGGCACAACGGCAAACACGTCCTCATTGTCTACGACGATCTGTCGAAGCAGGCCGTGGCGTACCGGCAACTCTCCCTTCTCCTTCGTCGGCCACCGGGACGCGAGGCGTACCCGGGTGACGTGTTCTACGTGCATTCGCGGCTGCTCGAACGCGCCTGCAAGCTGTCCGACAAGCTCGGCGGTGGGTCGATCACGGCGCTGCCGATCATCGAAACCCAGGGCGGTGACGTGTCGGCGTATATCCCGACCAACGTCATCTCGATCACCGACGGTCAGATCTTTCTCGAGACCGACCTCTTCAACTCCGGCGTGCGACCGGCCATCAACGTGGGACTTTCCGTCTCGCGCGTGGGCGGGGCGGCGCAGGAGAAGGCGACCAAGGCCGTCGCGGGGCAGCTGAAGCTGAACCTGGCCCAGTACCGGGAGATGGCGGCATTCGCGCAGTTCGGATCGGATCTCGACGCGGCGACGCAGGAACAGCTGGCCAACGGCGCACGCCAGACGGAAATCCTGAAACAGGGTCAATACTCGCCGCTCGCAATGGAAGAGCAGGTGGTCTCGATCTACGCGTCGACGCCTCAGAGGGATCGAAAGTCCTGGATTCGGGACCTCGCACTGGAGGACATCCAGCGCTACGAGAGCGAGATGCTCGATTGGTTGCGGTCGAACAAGGCCGAGATCCTGGACCGCATCAAGCGTTCGGGAAAGTTCGAAGACGAGACAGAACAGCAACTCGCCACTGCGCTGGACGAATTCGGGAACCTCTTCCAGCCGACCGCGGCCAAGAGCACCGAGGCGGCCTAGCCAGTGGCGAATCTACGAGACATCAAGCGGCGCATCGGAAGCGTCCGGTCGACGCAGAAGATCACGTCCGCCATGAAAATGGTGGCCGCGGCCAAGCTGCGTCGAGCCCAGGAGGCGATCGGGAATGCTCGGCCGTATGCGATGCGCATGCGCTCGACCCTCGAAGACGTCTCCCAAGGGCCCCTCGAAGAATCGCATCCTTTGCTCGAAGTCCACGAGGAGCGCCAGAGCCTCGAGCTCGTCGTGGTGACCTCTGATCGCGGGTTGGCAGGCGCCTTCAACTCCAATGTGGGGAAGGCGGCTGACGCGGTTCTCGCCAAACGAGAAAGTGAGTTCAGCCGGGTCGGCCTCACGCTTCTCGGCAAGAAGGCGGGCGACTATTTCCGTCGCCGGCGGCCGAGCCAGATCACCCACGCCTCGGCGATCGACGGCGACGTCACCTACCAGCAGGCGGCGGATGTCGCTCGGGAACTCGCGAGGCGATACGTCGCGGGTGAAGTCGATGAGGTGATTCTGATCTTCAGCGAGTTTGTTTCGACGATGACTCAGACGCCGAAGGTGACGACGCTGCTGCCCTTCGCCCCCCCAGCGGAGGGGGAAAAGGACGGTGATCGTGAGGACGCGCCGGCCTACGAGATCGAGCCCGATCCCGAAGCGCTGCTCGCAGCGCTGGTGCCGAAGGCGATCGAGATCGAGGTTTTCCGAGCACTGCTCGAGAATCAAGCCGGAGAGCACGCGGCCCGAATGACCGCGATGGAATCGGCGACCAAGAACACGGAAGAGCTGATCGAAGCTCTCACACTGCAATACAACCGGGCCCGCCAGGCTGCGATCACCAGCGAACTCGTCGAAATCGTGACAGGTGCGCAGGCTCTCGAATAGCCTCGAGTAGAAACAAGACCGGTGCACGAACTGGGTGCCGCCGGAAGGAGAACAGAGAATGAGCAATGGTAGGATCGTCCAGGTCATGGGACCGGTGGTCGACGTCGAATTCGAGAGCGGTGATCTCCCTGAGGTCTTGACGGCGCTCAAGACGACGAACGCTGCGATCAATGACCAGCCGGACAACTTGATCGTGGAAGTCGCGCTGCATCTCGGTGAGAAGACCGTGCGGGCGATCGCCATGGACACGACCGACGGTCTGCGTCGCGGACAGGAAGTCTCGAATACCGGTGCGCCGATTACGATTCCGGTCGGCCCGGAGACGCTCGGGCGTATCATGAATGTCGTAGGCGAGCCCGTCGACGAGCGCGGCCCGATCGATGCCAAGATGATGTTCCCGATCCACCGGGAGGCACCGGAGTTCGTCGATCAATCGACGAGCGTCGAGGTTCTGGAGACCGGCATCAAGGTCGTCGACCTGATCGCCCCCTACAACAAGGGCGGAAAGGTTGGCCTCTTCGGCGGTGCGGGCGTCGGCAAGACGGTCGTCATCATGGAGCTGATCAACAACATCGCGAAAGAGCACTCCGGCTACTCGGTCTTCGCGGGCGTCGGCGAGCGAACCCGTGAGGGCAACGATCTCTGGCATGAGATGCAGGACTCTGTCCTATCCGACGGCTCGACGGTTCTGGAGAAGACGGCGCTGGTCTTTGGTCAGATGAACGAACCGCCCGGGGCACGTGCACGGGTTGGCCTGACGGGCCTGACCGCGGCGGAATATTTCCGCGACGAAGAAGGCAAGGACGTGCTCCTCTTCATCGACAATATCTTCCGCTTTACCCAGGCTGGCTCCGAAGTGTCGGCGCTCCTCGGTCGTATCCCGTCGGCTGTCGGGTATCAGCCGACCCTGGCGACGGACATGGGTGAGCTGCAGGAACGAATTACATCGACGAACAAGGGATCGATTACTTCGGTGCAGGCGATCTATGTGCCCGCGGACGACTTGACCGACCCGGCGCCGGCCACGGCGTTCACGCATCTCGATGCGACGACGGTGCTCGACCGATCGTTGACGGAAATCGGTATCTACCCGGCGGTCGACCCCCTCGACTCGACCTCGCGAATCCTCGATCCGCAGGTCGTTGGCGACGACCATTACGATGTCGCCCGCAGCGTTCAGCAGACGCTCCAGGCCTACAAGGATCTTCAGGACATCATCGCGATTCTCGGCATGGACGAGCTCTCCGAAGACGACAAGCTCACGGTGGCGCGCGCCCGCAAGGTCCAGCGCTTCCTCTCCCAGCCGTTCCACGTGGCGGAGCAGTTCACGGGTACGCCCGGTGTCTATGTTCGGCTCGAGGACACGATCCGCGGATTCCGGGAGATTCTCGACGGTAAGCACGACGATCTGCCGGAACAGGCCTTCTACATGGTGGGTGATATCGAGAGCGCAGTCGAAAAGGCCAAGACCCTCGCCTGAGACTCCGGCACCGCTGCCTGGAAAAGGAAATGAACCGTGGCGCTTGAACTAGTCGTGGTGACGCCGCAAGGCGAAGCCCTCTCCGAAGAAGTCGAACAGATCGTCCTGCCTGGCGAAGCCGGGGATTTCGGTGTGCTCGAGAGTCACGAGCGGTTCCTTACACCGCTCAAGCTCGGTCCGATGGAGATCATCCGCTCGGCTGGGGAGAGCGAATGGGCAGCGATCACGAGCGGTTTCGCCGAAGTCGATGGCTCTCGCGTCGTGGTGCTCGTGGACTCCTGTGTGCGGGCGAAGGAGATCGATCGGGATGCGGCGGAGGCCCGTCGCGTCGAAGCGGATGGAGAGCTTTCTGCTTTGCCTGACGATGAAGACAGCGCGGCGGATCGCGCTCGCCTTGCCAGCGTCGTGGCCCGAGCCGAACTCGAGCTCGACGTCGCCGGGCGCTGACCCGGGCCTCCTGAAGCCTTGAATCTCCACTGCGATCGGTTCCCTGGTCGCGCGGTTTTCGATACGGCCGTCTCGCACGCGATGTTGCGCAGCGTTGCGGCCGGATCAACCGAAGAGAGTCTGCGACTTTATGTCCCAGACGACGCGCTGCTCTTTTCCAGCCTCGACGCGAGGCGTCCGGGCTATGCGCGGGCCGTCGAGTGCGCGCGCGCGGCGGGCTACGAGCCGCTGATCAGGCTCGCCGGGGGGCACGCCGCGGTTTTTCTCGAGACTTCGATGGCTTTTGCGTGGGCGAGTGCCGACCCCGACGCAAGCCTGCATATCCGACCTCGCTTCGAGCGACTGACCGGGTGGATCGTCGCCGCTCTCCAGAGTCTCGGGCTGGATGCGCGAATCGGCGAAATTCCGGGCGAATACTGTCCGGGCGAGTTCAGCGTCAATGTCGCGGGTCGGGTAAAGGTGATGGGCGTCGGCCAGCGCGTCATCCGCGGTGGAGCGCATGTCGGGGGTGTCGTGACGGTGGCTCGATCCGGGGCCCTTCGAGAAATACTGACGCCGGTCTACGACGCACTCGAGCTGGACTTTCGACCCGAAACGGCCGGGGGCGTCGCGGATTTCGATCCGAACCTGACTTCAGAGCGGGTCATCGAAGCGGTGATCGAGATTCTGCGTTCCGAGGGCTACGTCCTGCGCGAATCAAATCTCGACAGCTCGATCCTTCGCGCGGCGGACGCGCTGATTCCCCACCACTGTCCTGAACGCCTGCCGAATTCAGGAGCCGCCCTACGAGCGAGCACGCAGACGAGGGGCACCAAGGCACTCATCCAGGATGGGGAGTTGAATCAGACTCTGCAACGCTCCGAGGAAAACGATACCTGATTTGCCCGTCTGACTTGACGTCGACATTATGCTTCCATTCGGTCCTCCCCACGATAGGAGTAGTCCATGCCTCGCCGTTCGATCTCGATCGCAAGCCCTAACACCCGAATCGCCACCGCGGTCGCAGCGCTCTCGATATTCGTATTTGCGGGCCTCGCGGAGGCCGAAAGCCATGCGGGTGAACACGACGGGGACTCGATCCGCATCAAGTACCGGCAGTCGGTGATGTCGATCATCGGGACGAATATGGGCGCGATCGGCGACATCATGAAGAATCGCCTGGCGCTGCCGGGCGCTGTCGCGAATCACGCGGGGCAGATGGCAGAGAGTGCCGCGCTGATCGCTCCGGCCTTCCGAAAGGACATCAGCGAGGGTCAGACCGACGCGAAGCCCGGCATCTGGCAGGACTGGGCCAAGTTCGAGAGCTCGATCGCGAAATTCGAAACGGCTGCGCGCAACTTACAGACAGCGGCGGAAGGCAACGATTCTGCTGCAGTCGGTCAAGCGATGCGCGCCCTGGGCAAGAGCTGTGGCAATTGTCACAAGCCCTTTCGAAAGCCGAAGGAAGAATCCTTCAAGAACAAGTAGGCGAGAGGGGTGCGATCCGGATCCAGGAACCTGTCCGCGATGAATCTCTTGCTCCGCCTCGCAATCGCGAGCGGGTTCGTGGCCCTGTCGTTCGGTGCGAGGGCGGATTCGAGCTCGATCGAATCGCGGACCGAACCCCTCCGTGCCCCGGACGCGGCCTCCGGTCGGAGGATCTTCGCTGCGACCGGCGGATGCACCTGCCACAGCAATTATCCCGGTGAAGCCGAAGACGCGCCGCTTCTTGCGGGCGGTCGTGCGCTCGCGACTCCCTTTGGCGTCTACTACAGCACGAATATCACGGGTGATCCGGAAACGGGTATTGGTGGCTGGAGCGACGAGGATTTCATTCGTGCAATGAAGGAGGGACTCTCACCGGCCGGTGAGCACTATTTTCCGGTCTTCCCCTACACGAGCTTTTCGGGCCTGTCGGTTCGAGATCTGCTCGACCTTCGAGCCTACCTGGCGTCGTTGCCCTCGATTCGCCGCGCAAACCGCCCGCCCGGCGCGCCATTTCCATTCTCATGGCGTGCAGCGATCTTCGGCTGGAAGCTCATGAATTTCACGCCCGTCACGATGGAGACGAACGCGGACGAGAGTAACGCCTGGAACCGCGGTCACTATCTGGTCGAGGCGGCAGCTCATTGTGGCGAGTGCCATACGCCGCGCACCATGACGGGTGGACTCGATCGATCGATGACCCTGGCAGGATCACGCCAGGGGCCGGAGGGCGAACTCGCACCGAACATTACGCCCCACGAAGCAACGGGAATCGGTTCATGGTCTCGTGTCGATCTCGTCTGGTATCTCGAGACCGGTCTGAAGCCCGACGGCGACGACACTCAGGGCCTGATGTCCGAGGTCATCGAACACGGCTATTCGAATCTGCCTGGGGAAGATCTCGAGGCCATCGCGACGTATCTCGCGACAGTCCCCGCGATCGAAAACCGGGTCAAGGGAAACTAGCGAGACTCGTCACGTTCAGCCCGCGGCGGCCTTCAACTTGACCTTGCCGTCCGCGACGATGACCTTGAAGTCGACCTTGTCACAACCGTATTTCTGTTTGATTGCGGCTTCTTGTTTCTCGATCGCCTTTTGGAGCTTCTCGGGTGTCAGCCCCGAGGCACTCTGACCGGTCGTCAACATCGCGTCGCGATAGGTCTCGAAGAGATTCGGATCCCCGCCGCCCGGGGTCCCCGAACTCGTGGCCGCTTTCGGCGCGTCGATTCCGATACCGCGCTCGCGATCGTGGAGATCCGCCTTGAACACATGGCGCTTGTAGGTCCCGGCCTCGATCTGGCGAAGAACGTTGTCCCACTGGCGCTTGAACGCCTGATAGCGGCCGTTGAGACTATTGAACTTGAAGCGCAGGGCGGTGTTCGTGATTCGCGTATTCGACCAGCGGAGCACGATCTTCTGGATTTCCGAGCGCAGCTGGGCCGGCTCCGTGGGCCGGGTTCCCAGGAAGTATTTTTCGTATTCGAGCTTCAGCTGGTTGAGCCGGATCTCGAGCGTTTTCAGCTCTTCGTCGGGGGTGGTCGCTTCCATCGGGACTGAAATCGGAAATCCACCGGGGCGACTTGAAGGGTTTTAACCCCATTCAAGGGAAGCGCCCGACTTGCCGGTGAGGGGGGCCGGGGATGCGCGACTCCTGCGGATTGCTCGAGCGCCACCCGTGCTTCGTACCGCGCTTCGACGGTCGGGGTGACTCTCACTCGGGGCTCGGCTTCAGGGACGCGGGGCCTGGTTCCGGCGCTGCCGCGGTTCGGAATGATCCCAATCCGCCAACAGGGTGTTCAGCGCCGAGATCAGCAGCAGCGGCTGGTCGAGCATCAGATGATGGCCCGCAAGTGGGATCTCGATCACCGGATTCACCCGTCCCATCAGGTCGTACATGTAGGCGCCCACATCCTCGGTCACCAGTCCGCACTCGGCGGCCAGCACAGCCAGACGGCAGTTCACCTTCGGAAGATAGGGTCGCGCAGCGACTCGGGGGTTTTCGTCGAACGCGGTAAAGGCCAGATGATCGAATTTCCAGAGCCAACCCTCCCCGGTCTCTCGCAGGGAATGATGGGCGACGTCCGCCATCACGTAGTCGAGATAGTGCTCCTGGGGAGGCACGGTCCGGAAGCGATCGAGGGCTTCTTTTCTCGATGAATAGAAACGGGGCTTGCCGAAGGCAGCCCCCATACGGTGCGCGTCCACTTCGGGGTCCGGTGCACTGATCGGAGAATCGCAGACCACCACGCCAGCCAGGGAACCGGGGTGGAGGGCCGATGTTGCGATCGTGACGAATCCGCCCATGCTATGGCCGACGAGAACGGGCTTCTCGCTCATTCCCGAATCTTCGGCGACCGCCAGGACTTCGTTCGTCCAGCCTTCCAGGCTGTAGCGTTCGCGGCGTCCACTGTCGCCGTGGCCCGAAAGGTCGATCGCCGCGACGCGGAAGCGGCTTGCATAACGTGCTGAGACGTGGGTCCACCAATGACCGTGGGCACCGCCGCCATGGACGAAGACGATGCCACGTCGGCCGCGTTCGCCCCAGGCGAGGTAGTGGATGGAACAGCCGTCGACTTCGACCCTTTCGTCCGTGCGTGGGACCGCGAGGGCGTTGCGATACCACTCGGGCGCGTTGGGATGCCGCGCGCTAGACATCGTGTTCTCGATGTTCTGCGTCCGGGTCGATTTCGAGGTAGCGGCTCAGATAGTGCACACCGATATAGAAGGGAATCGTGTCTAGAAGGGCGATTGCGAGCTTGAAGACATATCCCGATGCGATGAAGATCCAGAGTTGTGGCCAGATCGCCGTGGTGGGATCGATGGGCAGTCCCTTCGCGTAGAAATGCGTGATGGTGATGACGGCGAAGGTGTCGACGAACTGACTGACGACCGTCGAGCCGTTGTTGCGCAGCCAGAGATGACGCCCTTTCGTGAGTCGCTTCCAGAAATGGAACAGGGTTACGTCGCAGAGCTGGGCGGCGAGGTAGGCGATCATCGAAGCAAAGACCGCACCCATCGTGAGAAAACGAATCCGATAGAACGCGAAATCGTAGGCGTCCGTGGGAGGGAGACCCGTTGCGGGATCCATCTCGACGGCGGGCGGAAGCACGCCGCCTAGCCAGAGGAATGCCACGACCCAAAGGTTCAGCAGCAGCCCGACCCATACCAGATGATTCGCGCGCTTCTGCCCGTAGAGTTCGGAGATGAAATCCGTACAGAGGAACGTCACGGGATAGGGCAGCACGCCGATCGCGAGAGACATCGGAACCGTCACGCCAAAGACATCGAAGGACAGATCGATGAAGCGCGAAATGCCCAGGATGTTCAGCATCGTCATCGAGCCGAGGAACAGTCCTGCGAGTACCAGAAAAATCCGTTCCCGGCGCGCGTGGAGTGTGGTGGCTTCGATCGGGTGGAGCTCACTCATCCCGTTTTGGAATCGCCTGTGACGTTCGATGCATACTCGAGGATCGCGTCGAGTCCCGCGTCTCGAGCGGGGACGAGATCCCAGGAGGAGGTCGGCGCGATCTCGCCGATGAGTCGCTTCCCGAGCGAACGTTTGAGGACGTCGAGATTCCGCTCATCGGAGGAGGAGAGGGGTCCCGTCGGATGACTCACGACAACCCCTGCGACGTCGAGTCCGCGTGTCGAGCAGGCTTCGAGGGTGAGCAATGTGTGATTGATCGTCCCGAGAGAGGCGCGGGCGACGACGAGTACGGGCAGTCGAAGTCGCGCCGCGAGGTCCGCCATCGTCGCTCCCTCGTCGAAAGGTACGAGGATGCCCCCCGCGCCTTCGACGAGCAGGAAATCATGACGCTGGGACAGGGTTTCGAAGGCGTGAAGGACCGGAGCGAGGTCCGCTCGTCGACCCTCGACGAGTGCCGCAGCTTCGGGCGCCGCCGGCAGCTCGAATTGGAGGGGACATACGAGTTCGAGGGCATCTTCGACGCCCGCTGCTTTCACCAATTCCCGGGCGTCCAGTGGGCCCTCGGGCGTCACTCCGGTTTCGGTCGGCTTCATGACGCCGACGTCGATCCCGGACTCGCGAAGACCGCGCGCTAGCGCGCACGCGACGAAGGTCTTGCCGACCCCGGTATCGGTTCCCGTAATGAAGAGTCCTGGCATGCGCTACTCGGCAATCTGGGAATAGAGATCGGCGATCGCCGCAACGAGGCCGTCGATCTCCGATTCGTCGTGGGTCGCCATCGGCGTGATTCGCAAGCGGGCGTGTCCGCGGGGCACGGAGGGATGACGAATTCCCTGCGCATAGTATCCGCGCTCGAGCAGCGCTTCACACACTGCCATCGTGCGCTCGTTTTCGCCCAAGACGACCGGGATGATATGCGTCGTGCTCGGCGCCGTCGAAATCCCCGCGCGCGCGAGTCCATTCCGCAAGCGCTCGGAATTCTCGGCGAGGCGATGCCTTCGCCAGCTTTCTTCGTCGATCAGGCGAAGGGAGACTCGTGCGGCCTCGACCTGCGCGGGCGCGAGTGCGCAGGAAAAGATGAAGCTTCGAGCGGTGTTCACGAGCAGATCGCGCAGTTTGGCCGAGCCCACCACGAATGCACCGAAGGATCCGATGGACTTGCCGAGCGTCCCCATCAGAATGTCGACTTCGCCGAGGACGCCAGCGGCTTCTGCCGTTCCACGCCCTCGCACTCCCAGGCACCCGGTCCCATGGGCATCGTCGAGCAGAACGAACGCGTCTGCCTCGTGCGCGCGTTTCACGATTTCGGCGACCGGTGCGACATCGCCATGCATGCTGTAGACGCCATCAACCGCCACCAATATACGACGCGCATCCGGGCGGACGCGTTCGAGGGTCTCTGCGAACGAATCGACATCGCCGTGGCGGAAGACCGCGACCTCGGTCCGAGCGAGCTTTGCGCCGTCGATGATCGAAGCGTGATTCAGTTCGTCCGAGATCAGGACGTCGCCCTCACCCACCAGTGCGGGTATCACCCCGACATTCGCCATGTATCCCGTGTTGAAGGCGAGTGCGGCTTCGCAGTCGAAGAAACCGGCGAGTTCGTTCTCGAGCGCCTCGTGGCATTCGAGATTGCCGGTGATGAGGCGTGAACCCCCGGCGGCACAGCCCCACCGACGCGAGCCGCGTGCGGCGGCATCGACGACCTCGGGGTGACGCGCGAGATCGAGATAGTTGCTTCCCGCAAAGAGGAGAACGTCGCGTCCGTCGACCTGCATCCGCGGGGCCTGCAGTCCGCCGAGCACCCGCATGCGTCGGTAGGTCCCGCGCTCGCGGATGTCGTTCAGCACCTCGTCTGCCAGCGCGTCGAGGGGGCTCTGGCGAGAGCTGTGACCGGGCCTCGTCACGCCCGCGCGATCTCGGGCTTCAGAAGCTCATCGCCCCCGCCCGGAATCCGAAACTGCGAGCGGCCCTTTTCGGCGCGAGCCGCCTGCGCCTCGCGGTAGGCGTCGTTCCCGTCGACTTCGAAGCCCGCGTCGCGAATCATTGCGTACGTATCCTCGATCGGATCGCCCCGGGTCGTGAGATAGCCCTCGACGAACAGAGAGTTCGCCGGATAGAGCGAGAGGGATTGCATCGAACGCAGATGGCCTTCGCGACCCCCAGCGACGCGAATCTCCGCTGTCGGGTTCACGAAACGCATGAGACAAAGGGCCCGCAAGCAATGCTCCGGGGTCAGGCTGCCATCGTCCTGGACGCGGTTGCCGTCGATTGGAATCAGGAAATTCACCGGGATCGACGGCACTTCGAGTTCGCGGAGTTTGAAGGCGACCTCGACGATGTCGATCGAAGTCTCGCCCATTCCGACGATCATCCCCGAGCAGCTTTCGATGCCGTTTCGCTTCGCGGCTTCGAGCGTCGCGACACGATCGGCGTAGGAATGGGTCGTCGTGATCTCGTTGTAGCGTCGTTCGCTCGTGTTCAGGTTGTGGTTCATCCGGTCGAGTCCGGCCTCCTTGAGGATCTGCGCGTGCTCGTCGCCCATCAGTCCGGCGGACAGACAGACCTCGATCGGCCAGCGCGATTTGATCTCGCGAATGAGTCCGCCGATCCGCTTCGTGCGATCCACCGTCGGGCCACGACCGGAGAGCACCATGCAGTAGCGGGTCGCACCGGACATCGCGGCGGCCTCGGCCTCCGCGAGAATCGCCTCGTCGCTCTTCATGGCGTATTTCCGGATCGCCGCAGCGGAGTCCTTGTTCTGGGAGCAGTAGCCACAGTCCTCTGGGCAGAGGCCGTTCTGGACATTGTTCAGGACATGGACCATGACCCGGCGACCGAATGCGCGGCGGCGGGGCTCGTAGGCTGCGTGGAGGAGAGGGAGCAGCTCGACATCCTCACCGTCGAGGATCCAGAGCGCCTCGGCCTCGCTGGGGGCGGTGCCTGCGAGAGCGTTGCGGGTCAGTGCTGTGTACCGATCGAGGGTGGAATCGGGTGTCGACATGGGCCGGGCCTCCTAGTCGGCGCGGCAGCCTAACCTCGACGCGGTGGAGCTGTCAACCAGGTCATGTATCGGAGTTGACAGCGCTTCTCCCCCTGCCCTGGGGCTACGAGACCGCCTACATTCACCTTGTTTTCGTCCGCTGACCTGCCGCGACCGCGCCTGGTCCGCGGAGGGACGTGCGGAGAGCAAAGGGGGCTGCGTGGCGAAGCGAAGAACCGTCCATTCCTGTCAATCCTGCGGGGCACAACATCCGCAATGGCATGGCCGCTGTCCCGATTGCGGTCAGTGGGACAGCCTGGTCGAGGAAACCTACGAGGCCCCCAGATCCGCTGCAGCCAAGGGCTCTGGTCGAGGGGCTGCGGGACTGCCGGCAATGGTTCCGGCGGCGGAGGACGAAAAGCCCCGGCGCCTTTCGGAAATCGATATGGATGCGAGCCCTCGGCTCCCGAGTGGCGAGGGTGAACTCGACCGGGTGCTGGGTGGGGGATTCGTTCCGGGGTCGGTGGTGCTGCTCGGGGGCGATCCCGGGATCGGAAAATCGACACTCGCGCTGCAGGTGGCGGGGGGTCTCGCCGCGGCCGGTCATTCGGTTCTCTATGTCAGTGGCGAGGAGAGCGCCGAACAGATCCGCCTGCGCGCGGAGCGCTTGCCGGGTCTCGGCGGCTCGCTGCAGGTGATGACCTCGACTCGTGTCGAGGCGCTCGCGGGCCCCTGGAAAGAGCTCGTGCCGGCGTTCGTGGTCGTCGACTCGATCCAGACGATCCAGACGGATGCGATCGAATCGGCCGCCGGTTCCGTGGCGCAGGTTCGGGAATCCGCCGCGCAATTGGCGGCGACGGCAAAGAAGGTCGGGTCGATTCTGCTCTTGATCGGACATGTCACGAAGGACGGGACGTTGGCTGGTCCTCGCGTTCTCGAGCATCTCGTCGATGTCGTGCTGACCTTCGAGGGGGATCGGTCGCACGCCTTCCGCCTGCTCCGGGCCTCGAAGAATCGCTTCGGTTCGACCCAGGAAATCGGAGTGCTCAGCATGGCGAGCCACGGGCTCGAAGCGGTCGAGAACCCGAGCGAGCTGTTCCTGGAAGAGCGAAGTACACGTGCACCGGGGAGCTGTGTGATCCCGTTGCTCGAGGGCTCACGTCCGATGCTCGTCGAATTGCAGGCGCTCGTTGCGCCGGCGCCCTATGGCACTCCCCGTCGGACGACGCTCGGCCTGGAAGACGCGCGGGTCGCGCTTCTGTTGGCGGTGCTCGACCGCCGCAGTCGCATCGATCTTCTTTCCCAGGACGTGTATGCGAAGGCGGCTGGGGGCGTGCGCGTTGCGGAGCCCGCGGCGGATCTCGGGATCGCGCTTGCGATCGCTTCGAGTCGGCTCGACCGCGCGGTCCCGCCGGACACCGCCGCGGTGGGGGAAATCGGCTTGGGGGGTGAGGTGCGACGGGTCTCGCGCCTCGATGTGAGGGTGGCCGAGGCGGAGCGGTTGGGATTTCGAAGGCTCCTCGTGCCGGCGGTGTGCCATCGCGAGCAACTCGAACGGCGGTCGAAAGACGCCGCGGGCGGCGCCGCAGCGACAGGCAAGAGAACAGATTGCGAACTTGTTCCCATAGAGGAAGTGGCGCAGGCGGTGGACTGGCTGGAACACAATGGCGTGCCAGGTGGGTTTTCATGAGTCGCTGATCGAAGCCCCCGTGCCCTCCCTTTGCGTTTCGAACCCGGTTTCGTGAACGTTGGTAAACACCTGATTTTGAAGTGTTTTTTGAGATTCTTTTCTTTGACACGACAGGGCCCCGCGGCTAAGGTGCCGACATGGCAGGCCCCCCGCCCCACGACACGCATCGAGCCGACACGGCGAAGCAGAGCATCGCCGAAGTCTTCGCGCGAATCGCTCCCGACATGGCTCTGGTGGAGGCGTCGCTGCGCGACACCGTCGAATCGAAGGCAGAGCTGATCGGCGTCCTGGGAACCCATCTCCTGTCCTCGGGCGGCAAGCGACTTCGACCGGCGCTCGTACTTCTCGCTGCGGAGCTGTGCGGATATTCGGGGCCCCGACGGATCGAGCTGGCCGCCGCCCTCGAACTTCTCCACACCGCCACGCTGGTTCACGATGACATCGTGGATCTGGCGGAGATGCGTCGCGGGCAACCTTCCGCGAACGCGATCTGGGGCAATCGGCGCGCCGTACTGGCCGGCGACTTCTTCTACGCGCGGGCGTCGTCGATCATCGTCGAAGACGGAAATCTTGCGATCGTCGAGAGCTACGCGAACACGATCCGGTTGATGGCCGAAGGTGAGCTGCTGCAACTGGAACGAAGTTTCGACGTCGATGTGACCGAAGCGCACTACTACGATGTGATCGAGCGAAAGAGCGCGACCCTTCTTTCGAACTGTTGCGAGATCGGCTCGCTGCTCGGCGGCGTCACGCGAAACGAGCGCAACCGGATCTGTGAATACGGTCGCCAGCTCGGACTCGCATTTCAGCTGCGCGACGATTGCCTCGACTACGATGCGGAGCTCTCGGAGCTCGGGAAGGAACCCTTCGCCGACCTGCGCGAGGGGAAGATCACGCTGCCATTGATTCTGACCCTGAAGCGTTGTCCGGTGGGTGAGCGCGATCATGTTGCGAGTGTCTTGAAGGGTGCCGCGCGGTTGGCGGACGCGCACGGTGGGATGGCACCCCTGGATTCGCCGGAGTTCGGCTTGGCCCCGATCGCCGACCTGGTGACGACCTATCGCGGGCTCGCCGACACCCAGCGTCGCGCCGAGGAACATGTCACAAAGGCACTCGATGCAATCGCTCCCTTCCCCGATGGTCCGGCCAAACAAGCCCTTCGTTCGGCAGCCGAGTTCTCCGTCGCCCGAGATCGGTAGGACGACGAGATCCTTCGGCCCCGATCGGCCCCGATCGGCCCCGCTCGGCGTCGATGCGGACGAGTCGACGCTCATCTGCTGCGACGCGATCTTCACCACCCCATCGTTTCACCCCAGGTCCCTGGGAGTTCGAATCCATGTTGATCAAGCTGAATCCATCCGTGCGCTGTCGCGAACCGGAGTCGAGCGGGACGCGCAGTGACGCGGACCGGTCGCCGCGGGATGTTCTTCGCGAAGATTCGGGAGGAATGAAGAACGCGTTCGCATTTCTCGTGCTGGCCCTGTTCCTCGGTGCGGGGGTGGCCGCGGCGGACGCCGAGAGCGGCAAGGCGCCACTCGACCTGAATCGCGCGACCGCTGAGCAACTCGAGGCCTTGCCTGGAATCGGAGAGGTCAAGGCGGCAGCGATCCTTGCGGTGCGTGACGCGACGGGAGGCTTCCAGTCGATGGAAGAGCTCGAAGCGGTGCGGGGCATCGGACCGTCGCTCGCGGCACGATTGCGGCCGCTGCTCAAGGTCGGCTCGAAGTCGCGAAAGAGTGCGCGAGCTGCAAAGAAGTGATCCGTAGGCGAGCCGGGGCCCGCGAAGCCCCGGCGCGCCGAACCGGGTGCACGTCCTCGGGGTGATTGGATCGCGAGCGAGGGACCGATCGGCGACTATGATGGACCGATCGATTTCCAGATGGCGCCGCCGATCGGCCCGACCGAGAGTCGCGTGGCGTGGCCGACTTCACGCGATGCGCAGGCATCGACCCGATCGAGGAAGAGCAGGTTCGTAGTGAAGAAGCGAGGGCGTATTCGTTCGAGGTCGATCAGAGCTTCGGCGGCCGCGGTCCTGGCGGGATTCGCCGCGATCGTCTGCCCGGCGATCGCGACCGAGGCGGAGTTGGATGCGCTCCCGCGCCTGATCTCGCTCAATCCCTCGCTGACGGCGATCGTGTTTCGGCTGGGTGCCGGCGACGCCCTGGTCGGGGTCGACGATTATTCCTCCCAGGTCGTTCCCGAGGCCGCACGCCTTCCCAAGATGGGGGGGCTCTTTGACCCGAGCCTCGAGGCGGTCGTCGCTCTGCGTCCGGATCGGGTACTGATCGTGGCGGGCGTGGATCAGCAGAGTCATGCCGAGCGCCTCGAGCGCCTCGGTCTCGAAGTCGACATATTCCGCAACGAACGTCTCGACCAGGTGCTCGAGAACATCGACCGCCTCGGTCGCCTGCTCGATCGGAAGGAGGAGGCTGCATCGCGGATCGAAGCGATTCTCGAGATGCGCCGCGCCGTTGCCACCGCGGCCTTGGGGCGAAGCCAGCCGGCGACCCTCGCGATCGTCGATCGCTCTCCTCTCTATCTGGTTGGAGCGGAAACGTTCCTGGACGAGATGCTGGAGATCGTCGGTGCGCGGAACCTGGGGCGCGATCTGGCCGCGGGGTTTCCTCGAGGGTCGATCGAATGGCTGATCTCCGCGCGACCGGAGCTGCTTCTCGACATGACGCCGGGGGCCGAAGAAGCGACCCTGTTCTGGTCGCGATGGCCCAGCCTTCCGGCGGTCGCCGCGGGTCGCGTGGTGACGGTGGAGGCGAGTCGGGTGAGCATGCCAGGGCCGGATCTCGACGTGGCGCTGCGTGAGCTGGCGTTGTCGGTTCACGGCGATGGCGTAGGGATTGCCATCGACGCGGCACTCGGAAAGGCGAGGTCGCGCACGCATCACGCCAGCGAGACACCGCCGTGGCGGTCGGGACCGAGGGCGCGGCCCGAGGCAGAGCCAGACGCGGTGGCCCCTTGATCGCACTCTCCGCGACGCGCATGCTGATCGTGCTCGGGACGCTGGCGGGAGCCCTGCTGCTGATTGCGCTCGGGGCATTGGCGACGGGTCCCTCGAGCATAGGCGTCGGTGATGTCGCCCAACTGATCCTGGGCGGTGATGAGGTGTCGATCGATCCGGCGACCCGCGACATCGTGCTCGGCATCCGGCTTCCGCGCGTGATCCTGGGGCTCCTGGTCGGTGCGGCGCTCGCGACGGCCGGGGCCGTATTCCAGGCGCTCTTGAGAAACCCGCTCGCCGATCCCTATGTGTTGGGCGTCTCCGGGGGGGCAGCACTGGCGGGAATCGCGGTGTTGGCGCTCGGAAGTATTGTCTCGCTGACGACGCAGGCCGTACCGATCGCCGCCTTTGGCGGGGGACTGTTCGCGACCGCGCTTCTCTACTGGGTTTCCGGGGGGCGTGGACGCAGCTCGCCGACCGGCTTGCTGCTGACCGGCGTCGTGTTCAATGCCTTCGCGTCCGCGGGCATCGTGTTTATCGCGTCGGTCGCGGGCTTCTTCGAAGGTTCACGGATCTTCCTGTGGCTGATCGGCCACCTTTCGGCCGTCGAGATCGACGCGGCAGCGATCGTTGCAATCAGCGTCGGCCTCGGTCTGGCGACGGCGTGCACGTTGTCTCGCAGTCTGAATCTGCTCGCGTTAGGCGATGAGACGGCGTCGCAGCTCGGTGTACCGGTCGAGTCCCACCGACGCTGGCTCCTGATCGCGACTTCGCTCATGGTCGGTTCGGCCGTTGCTGTTTCGGGCCTGATCGGCTTCGTGGGCTTGATCGTCCCGCATGCCCTTCGTCTCGTGATCGGCAGCGATCACCGCTTGTTGATCCCGGCGACGGCGCTCACCGGTGCGGGTTTTCTCGTGCTCTCGGACTCCGTCGCCCGAACCGTCCTCGATGGGCGTGAACTCCCGGTCGGTGCGGTGACGGCACTCGTCGGTGGGCCGCTCTTCATCTACTTGCTACGGCGTTCGCAAGCGCGGGGGCCAATGGCATGAGCAGTCCTGTCGACTCTCACGCGACATCCTCGCCGAGCGAGCGGCTTCGCTTCGAATTCGTGACGGCACAGGTCGGTGGCGAGACGCTTCTCGAGGGAATCGACTTCGAGGTTCGACCGGGGGAGGTGGTGGGCCTGATCGGTCGCAACGGCGTGGGCAAGACGACGCTCTTGCGGATCGCCTCCGCGGCGCTGGCCCCGGGTGCGGGGCGAGTCCTGCTCGGCGAAGTCGCGGTGGCGGACATGCCGCGCCGCTCGCTCGCTCGGCAGATCGCTCTGGTGCCCCAGGACCTTCACGTGCCCTTCCCTTTCCGAGTCGGCGAGCTCGTGTTGATGGGTCGGGCTCCGCACCAGCCGTTGGTGGGACTCGAAAGCGAGCACGACATCGAGTTGGCGCTGGCGGCCCTCGAGCGACTGGGAATCGACCATCTGGTAGACCGGGACATCACGACCCTCTCCGGCGGGGAGCGACAGCTGGTGCTCTTTGCGCGGGCGCTGGTTCAGGATCCCGGAGTCCTGCTGCTCGACGAGCCGACGGCGTTCCTCGATCTGAAGCACCGCGTCGAGGTGCTCCGTGAGGTGCGGGCCTTCGCACGCTGTGGTCGTGCGGCACTGATCGTGTCCCACGATCTCTCCCTCGCCGCCCGCTCCTGCGATCGTGTCGTGCTGCTCGGGGAGGGGGGTGTCGTGGCCGAGGGAGCGCCGGAGTCGGTGCTGACCCCCGAGAACCTGCGTCTCGCCTTCGAGATCGAGGTCCACAGCTTCGCGGGGCCGGACAACAAGCTCGTGGTCGTTCCGAATCTGGACGAGAGCTTCGAAAACGGAGAGTAGAGAGCGGGGGCCTGCTAACATCGCGCCGCCCGAGGGGCTTCCGTGGGACTCGAAATCTCCGCGCTCCTCGTGGAGATCGGATCAGCGGTCGTCGCGGCGTACGCGAGGGCCGCTCATGATTTAGGTCCTCGGCGCTCGCCTAATCCGTGTGCGACCGGCCCGATCGGGGTTCTGCTCCCGAGGCTCAGCATGCCTTGGCGAGCGAGGCCCGGTGGCGAAGGCAACAGGAGAAAGGAGAAAGACTGCGATGGCGCAGGTCCGCATCGAGCGCGTACGAGCGCGCGAGATCCTGGATTCCCGGGGTAATCCCACCGTCGAGGTCGATGTCGCGACCTCGACCGGCCAGCTCGGTCGTGCGGCGGTTCCTTCGGGCGCTTCGACGGGCGCGCGCGAAGCGCTCGAGCTGCGCGATGGCGACAAGGCGCGCTATCTCGGCAAGGGCGTTCGCAAGGCCGTGGATTTCGTGAATGGCGAGATCGCCGAGGCCGTCGTCGGGACCGCACTCGCTGGACTCGACGAACAGGCTGCGCTCGACCAGGCGTTGATCACCCTCGACGGCACGGAGACCAAGTCCCGGGTCGGGGCGAATGCCCTGCTGGGGGTTTCGCTCGCGGCCGCCCACGCGGCTTCTGCGGCCGCGGGATTGCCGCTCTACCGATTCATCGGCGGGGACGAGGCGACACTTCTTCCCTCGCCCATGATGAATGTGCTGAACGGCGGCGAGCACGCGGACAACAGCGTCGACGTCCAGGAATTCATGCTCTACCCGCTGGGCGCTCCGAGCTTTTCGGAGGCGCTCAGGTGGGGTGCAGAAGTGTTCCACACACTGAAGGGGGTGTTGCTCGAAAAGGGGTATTCGACCGCCGTCGGAGACGAGGGGGGCTTCGCGCCTGACTTGAAGAGCAACGAGGAAGCGCTCGAGCTGATCCTACAAGCGATCGATCGCGCCGGGTACGAGGCGGGCCGCGATATATCGATCGCGCTGGACCCCGCTGCGAGCGAGTTCTACGAGGACGGCCAATATCATCTCGCCAGCGAGGGTCGGAAACTCGAATCCGATGCGATGGTCGAGTTCTGGGCCGATTGGGCCGGGCGATACCCGATCGTATCGATCGAAGATGGCCTCGCCGAGGACGATTGGAATGGCTGGGCGGGGCTCACGAAGAAGCTCGGGAACCACCTCCAGCTGGTCGGCGACGATCTCTTCGTGACGAATCCGAAGATCCTCGAGCGCGGCATCGCCGAGAAGAGCGCCAATGCGATCCTCATCAAGGTGAACCAGATCGGGACCCTGACCGAGACCCTCGATGCGATCCGGATGGCGAACGCGGCGGGATTCGCCTCGGTGGCCTCCCATCGCTCGGGAGAGACCGAGGACACGACGATCGCTGACCTCGCCGTCGGGGCGGGCACTGGGCAGATCAAGACCGGCTCGCTCTGTCGAACCGATCGCATCTGCAAATACAACCAACTTCTGCGCATCGAGTCCGAGCTCGGTGATCGGGCGCGCTATGCGGGCGCCTCCCGTCTGGCCGGGCAGGGCGCTTGATCTCGCGAGCCCTCGAACTCCGCCTGCTCGGAGCCCTGGTTGCGGTCCTCGTCTGGATTCCGTTGTCGGGGATCGTATCGGCTCCGGACGCCCAGGCGTTCATTCCCCGGGTCGATCGCGCGATGAAGGAAATCGCTCGGGTGAACCGGGCCTCGGGTCGCGGTCAGGCGCTCCAACTCGAGCTGACGATGCGAGTGGGCGAGCGTCCGCCCATCGCGCTGGGTCAGTTGATCACCCATCCGAGCGGGCTCGCTCGGCTCGAGCTTCGCGGGTTCGGCGGACGCGTCGATCGCTACCTGCTCTCGGGTCGCGAGCTGCTCGGAACGAAGGACGGACTTCGTCTCGATCGGCCCCAGCCCCTGCTTCAGCCGCTCTTCTTTTTGCAACCGTCTTCCGAGGCGACACTGCGCGCCGCCCTCGAGGCCTTCGACATCCTGAGCGATTCGATTGGGCTCGCGACCTGCGGTGAGCAGGATTGCTTTGTCATCGGGGATCCGCGGCTCGCCGCACCGCTTCCGGACCCGGTCCCCGAGCCCCAACTCACGGATGCGGATGTGCTCGAAGATCCACTTGCGGAGCTGACCCTCGATCCCGAGTCGCAGGCGGGCGCGCGCGAACTCGCCGAGCCGGACGAAGAGGGGGCCGGCGATCGGTCAGGGGATACGCTCGATTTCCTCGAAGGTCCGGATCTCCTGATCTCGGAGGATGCGCTGCTACCGCGGCTTTGGGTCGATACCGAGGATCTGCAGGTCCGCCGGATCGATCGCGCCAGCGGCGTGTACACGATTTTCGGACCGATCGTGAGCTTCGACAAGCTGCTGGTTCCGGCCTGGTTCGAGGTCCACGAACCCGGCGCGGAGCCGATCCGCTTCGATGTGAATCGCGCGGTGCAGGTCACCGCTCCGCCGCAGGCGTTCAGCCGCAAATGGCTTTTCGCCCCCGCCGACCCGTCGGGTTCCGGTGACCCGGCGAGCGATTCGCCGGCGGGACTCGACGAGTCCGTAGATTCGGTGCCTTCCTCGCGCTGAGGGCGATCGCCGCGGCGTCGAAAATTCGAGCAGCCGATGGGGGCGTAGCGAAATCTACTCGCGACAAATCCTGCGTTGCCCCCAGACGATCTGCTGATTTCGATTCCACTGAAACCCTGAAAGATTCCAATCAACCACTAATGGGGATCGGGTAAAAGACCGAATCGATCGGCAAGTCGTGCGCAGAGGGCATGCAAGCAAATGCAGCGCTTCCCTGCCCGATCCGAGGATGGCATCGCCGAAGTAGCGGCGTCGCTGGGTATCCGGATCGAAGAATCGCGGGATTGAAATGGCCAATCAGTAAAGATTGAATGTACTCGTCGTCGACCCAGAAGAGGGCGCAGAGCTCCAGTTGAAAGAGGTGCTCTCGCAAGAGGGCTACGGGGTGACCTGCCTCCGCGAGCCGCTTCGGGCGCCGGAAGAAATTCGCCAGAACCGCTTTCAACTGATCGTGCTCGACGTTTCGCCCGGGTCCGGTGGTGCCGAGTCGCTAGCCGTGAAGATGACGTTCTTCTTCGAAACCCTCTAGCCGTCGAATCGCCCTCCGGCAGCACTCTCGTCCTCCTCGCGTCGGGTGCCTTGGTGAGGAACGCGTCCTCCAGAGGGCGAGCCGCTATGATGGCCTCCTCGCGTTGGTGCGTGTGGGGGATGGTTCGATTCGGAGCGTCGAGGAGTCCAGGCCCAAGCCGGGGTTATCGGTCCCCGTGTTGACGGTGCTCGACGAGGAGGCAGGCCTTCTCGAAGAGGATCAAAGGGCCCTCGTGCGTCACGTGGTCCAGGACGGGTCCGGCGCCGACATCATCTTCTCCGCGGGCACGACGGGCGAGTGGGACAAGATCGACAACGATACGCGCCAGGGCGTGATCCGGGTTTGCGCCGAAGAGGTCGAAAAGCTGAACCTGAGCCCCGCGACCCGCGCAGGGAGTGCCGGCGTTGAGCATTGGGCCGGAGTGACCGCGCCGACGGCGCGCGAAACCCTGGCCAACCTGGAATTCGCGATCGATTGTGGTGTCGACGCGGCGGTTCTCGCCCCGCTCTCGATCCAGGGTGTCGACGACCCGGTTCGCTTCGTCTTGCGCGATGTCGCCGATCTGCTCGATGCGGGCCCGCGGCGTATCCCGATCTTTCTCTACGACAATGCCGACATTGCGATCGACCCGCGCATCCCGCATATCCGCACGAGGCAGGTGAAGGCGATGAGCCGCCTCGACTTCATCCGGGGCATCAAGGTGTCCGCTTCGAACAAGGTCCTGGGCAACTACACGCGCGCCGCGAAGAGCTTCAAGGATCGCGGCGAATTTGGAATCTACGTCGGAAACGCGAAGCTGATCTTCGACATCTACCGGCCTTATCACGGTGTGCTCGGGACCATTCGGGAACACTGGGATCGCTGGCGCCGTGCGGGCGGGATGCCCGTTGGTGTCGTGTCCGGTCCAGCGAACGCGTTGCCTCGGGAGTGGGCGTGGGCGTGGCAGGTCTGTCGAGCGGGTGATGAAGAGCGGATGGACCGCGCTCAGCGCGTCGTCGATGCCTTTCGCGATCGGACGGTCGCGGCGAGCGGCAAGCGCACCCTCGCCAGTCTGAAACGCGCTCTCTATCGCGAGGGCGTGATCTCGAGCCCCTGCGTCGCACCCGGAACGCCCGAACTCTCCGGGCCGGATGCAGAACGTTTCGATGTGGCCTTCGAAGAAGTAAAAGTGCTGGCCGCGAAGGAGATCGGAGAACCCTGGCTGACGCGCTTCGAGCGGAGGAACGATTGAGAATGGCAGGCGAAACGAATCGACTCGAACTCGTCGGGATCGGAAGTATGGTGCTCGACCGGATGCATCGAACGCGTCGCGTGCTCGCCGCGAACGAGAAGGGCCTGCTCGACGCAGTGGAGGAGTCACCCGAACCGAGCGGTCCGGTCAAGACCTGCATCGGAGGCGTATTGCTCAATCAGCTCGGCTGGGCATCGCTCTTCGGGTTGCGCGCCGGACTCTTCGGGCGGCAAGCCGACGACGAGACCGGGCGGATCCTGCGGGCGGCGATGAAGCGATGCGGAATCGAGACGCATCTGGATCTGACAGGCAGCGCGAGTTCCCTGGCCGAGATTTTCATCGACGCGGAGGGAGAGCGAGCCATCTACATGGCCGCCGGCGCAACCGCGGAAACGACCCCGGAGCATGTGCGTAGTGACCACGCCGAGTTCATCGCTCGCGGGGATCGACTCACGACCGAAGTTTCCCAGCTCCCCCTCGACTCGACTTTGGCTGCGCTGCAATTGGCGCACGAGTCCGGTCTCTCGACGGTCGTCGACCTGGATATCCTGCCGAGCGATGCAGTCGCTGGGCTCGGGGATCGAGAGACCCTCGACGCGGTGTTGGGTGAGGCAGATCTGTTGAAGCCGACCGCGCTGGCGGCACGCGAGCTCTTTTCGGAGATCGATGCGCTCGATGACCTGGTCGTCGCGCTACGCGATCGCTACGGCAGCGAGACCGTCGTGATGACCGACGGCGCGCGGGGATCGCTGCTCTGTGACGATTCGGGAACGCGCTGGATCCCGGCCTATCGCGCATCGTCGGTCGTCGACTCCACGGGAGCCGGCGACGCGTTTCTCGGCGGATTGCTCGCGGGAGAGGCGTTGGGTCTCGCGCTCGATGAGGCCGCGAAGCTCGGCAACGCGTGTGGCGCGGCGTGTGTCGAGCGCGTGGGCGCGTTTCCCGACGACGCGAAGGCGCTGCGTGCGCGCGTGGTGGAACTCTACGATGGGGTGACACCGGGAGACGATCGTTGGCGGACGCTTACCGAGACCGGCACCACGGAAGAAGTGCCCGGGGCGGCGGGGCGACGCGTTCTCGATGTGGCCTCACGCGAACTCGCAGCACTCGCAGAACGACACGATGGTGTGTCGATACAGGCCGCGGCGGAGCTGATCGAGGCCGCCGAAGCGACGGGTAACCGGGTCCACGTGACGGGCGTCGGAAAGCCCGAACACGTGGCGCATTATGCGGCGAGTCTGCTGGCCTCGACCGGGACCCCGACGACCTTCTTGCACGCGACCGAATCGCTCCACGGTAGCCTCGGGCAGATCGTGCCGGGCGACGTCGTGATCGCGATCAGCAACAGCGGCACGACGTCGGAGTGTCTGCTCGCGGTCGAAGCGATCCGCGGGTACGGCGGTCGCGTGATCGCCGTGACCGGCGGGCTGACTTCGCCGCTCGCAGAGGCGGCGGACGTGACTCTGGATGCGGGAGTCAAAGAGGAGGGTGGGCCGCTCGGGCTCGCGCCGCGTGCCAGCGTCGCCGCGGAGATTCTCGTGCTGGCTGCGCTGGGGGCGGTCTTGCAGGATCGACGCGGATTGGATCGCGAGGAATACGCCGCGCGACACCCGGCGGGCGCATTGGGCAAACAAGCTCGCGGCAGCTAGATCTTCACGGGATCTTTGACCGATTCCGTCGTAAGGAGAGCCGCCGAGGGTTCCATCGACCCATTCGAGACGAGTTCCCGAGGGGAAGGGAATGGTCGGGCGACCTGCTGGGCCGTTGCCATTGACGCTCGGGAGGTCTGAACCTAAGGTCCGCCGTTCGAAATCTCGCTCCTCGCGGAAGGCGGTCCGGCTACCCGGGCCGACCGCCGGACCGCTGGATCCGTCGGATCCCGTGGTCCCGAGAGAGCGTTCAGAACCCGGATTCACGGGGCCGTAGCTCAGCTGGGAGAGCGTCGCGTTCGCAACGCGAAGGTCGGCGGTTCGAACCCGCTCGGCTCCACCATTTTCCTGTTCCTGCGAAGACCAGGCACGAAGCGAGCGCGCACCCGATCGATCGGGTGCGCGCTTTTTTTCTGCGCAACGCGAGTGGGGATCACCGAAGCGCGAAGTGGAGCAGGCTCGCGAGAGCGCCCGCGAGCAGTGCGCCGTCGACGGCGAGGTGGCCGTAGGATTCGCTCGGTCTGAAGAAGCTGAGCGCGAGGGCTTGCGCCAGGGGAATCCAGGCCAGCGGCCCGAGTTCGCACGGAGCGACCCAGGCGATGAAAACACCCGCCACCGCGAGAGCGCGTGCGAATCCCAGAACCGACCGTGGCCGTCTTCGGAGGAGCGTTGCCCCGTCGTCCCGTAGATTGGAGGCGATCAGATTGGCTGCGAGTCCCGCAAACAAGATCCCGGCGACCCAGGCTAGATGCGGACCGATCCCCACGGAGACGCCGGGAATGCCCGCGCAGATCGCGACCCAGGCCGCGGAAACGTAGATGGACTTGAGTCCCGCGAAGCCTTTCAGGCGACGATGCAAAAGGCCGATCGCTCCCGTGCCCAGACACAAGAGGATTACGCTTGGCGGTGTCGAGTAGAGGGTTGCGGTGAGCAGGAGAGCCGCGAGGGCGACGGCCACCGAGAGCGCGACCGAATTTCTTTCGACGAAGGCGGTTCGCCGCGGCGAGGTGGCTCGGTCGCGTGTCGTGTCGCGCAGCCGATCGAGGCCGTAGACGACGAAGGTCCCGCTCGCCGCGAGTACCGCCCAGCGTTCCGCTTCCGCCGCGCCGAGGGCGCGACTGGCGGCGAGCGAGAGCCCGGCGGCAATGGCGGCGGGCAGCCCACTCGAAAAGCCGATTGCGTCCGCCGCGCGAGCGAGCAGTCCGATCCCAGCGCCGGGCGGCGGCTCAGACGGGGCGTCACTCGGGGTCGGGGCGGGTCCGCTATTGAAGGAGGATGGCTGCATGGTCCGTTTCGATTCGGCGGGAATATGCCAGACGCTTCGATGGGCATCGACGCGACATGCCGGCGCATCCGCTTGGGGGTCGCGCTAACTTGAGAGAGTAGAGAGTATGGTACGCGTGCGAGTGCCGGGCTCGGCCAACGAGGTCAGCAACGATGTGGGTCAGCAAGATCAGCGACATCATCGGATCGAGTCCGACGAGCTTCGAGGACGCTGCGCAAACCGTTCTTCTCCGCGCCAATCGAACCCTGCGCGGGATCACCGGAATCGAAGTCGTGGAGAAGAGCCTGAAGACGGAGGCCGGGGCGATCCTCGAGTATCGCATCCGGCTTCGACTCTTTTTTGACATGGCGCCGCAAATCGACTCGCACTGGTAGGTTGCCACTCACGGCGACACCCACGTCTTGGCTGCCCGAGAGGAAGGTCCCATCCGCAATGGCCGTCGCATCCGTATCGACGATCACTTCCGCTTCCCCCAATAGCTGGCAGGAGGCAGCCGAGCTCGGTTTCGAACGTGCCAACAAGACCCTCCGTGGCATCACGGGAATCAAGGTGATCGAGGAGAAGGCGCGGGTCGAGGACGGCGCGATCGTCGAGTTCCTCGTTACCCTGCAGGTCATCTTTCTGCTCGAAGAAGACTCCGTTGGCTCGGAAGGCACAGAAGGTGCGGAAGGGGGAGACTGACTCTTGGGTGTCCCAGCGATCGTGACCGCGGGGGATAGTCGTGCGGCCAAGGCCGTCTACGGCAAGAGCAAGGTCTATCTCGAGGTCGACGGTCTGGCGCTCGTCTGCCACGTCGTTCGCAGTCTTCAGGACTGCCCGGAGATCGATGCGGTCTGGGTTGTCGGGGATCCCGGACGGCTCGAAGAAGCGCTGGGTCACGAGCGGCTTCAGTCTGCGCTGACCAAGCCCCTCTACGCCGTCGAGCAACAGCGTGATCTGATATCCAATTGCTGGGAGACCTATCGGAGAATTCTGTCGGGAGACACTGCCAAGGGTCGCGATCCCGAGAGTGAAGCCGACCTCGACCAGGAAGTGCTCTATCTCTCCGGGGATATCCCGCTCGCGACGCCCCAGGAGATCTCCTCTGTCGTTCAGCGCGCTCAGGCCCTCGATGTCGACTACGCGCTGGGGCTGTGCCCGGCTGAGTGTCTGGACGTCTTTGCGCCCAGGAGTCCCGAGGAAACCGGAATCACCCTCGCCTATTTCAACCTGCGAGACGGCCGGTTCCGGCAGAACAATCTCCACTATGCCCGCCCCGGCCGAATCGGACAGCGGGGCCGCATCGAAGAGATGTACGAGATGCGCCACCAGCGGCGCTTCTGGAACATGTTCATGCTGTCCCTGCGTCTATTGCTCTCGAGCGTGGGCGGCCTCAAGATCGCGGTGCTCTTCGGATTCATGCACCTCGCGGGCATCGCCGACCGCAACGGTCGCCCCCGTCTCGCCCACTTCCTCTCGCGACTCGTCACGCTCGAGATCAACCGTTCGACGATCTCGAAGATCCTCGACACTCGCTTCGCGTTCGCTGTGACGGAGAGCGGCGGATGTGCTCTCGATATCGATACGGAAGAGGAATACGACGCAGTCTGTGAACGCTATTCGGAGTGGATCGTCGAACAGGCGGAAGGGAGCGTGGCACTACACGGGTCGTTGCCGCCCGGAGTGGCGGGCTCCTCGGCGGATCCCAGGGCGGGGGGAGACGAGCAGTGAGCGCGGAAGAGATCGTCTTGGCAACACGGGAGAGTGCGGCTCTCTACGAGATGAACAGTCGGGGGCTGATCGAAGTGAGTGGTGGGGATCGGGTGCGTTGGCTCGACGGTATGATCTCCGGAGACGTCGAAGCGCTGGCGGTCGGTGAGTTCGGATTGGGTTGTTATGCCACCCTTCTGACCAACCGGGGCGCGATCATCGCCGATCTGCACGTCGCCGGGCTCGGAGACGTCTTCGTGCTCGAGAGCCTGCGGGCCGAGATTCCACACATCATGGAGACCTTGAATCGGTTCATCATCGCCGACGATGTCGAACTGCTCGACCGGACCGGGGAGCAGATCGTACTCGGCCTCGAGGGTCCGAGCGCGCGGGGGATCCTCGGGGCAGCGCTAGGCGAGAGTGCGCCGACTCCGGAGCTCGAGTGCTGGTGTGAGGGGTTGATCGCGGATCGGAGTGTGCTCATTGGGTCGTTCGGGTTTTCCGGCGAGGAGGCCTATCAGCTGCGATTCCTGGCCGCGGATCGCGCGGACGTCGAGGCGGCGCTCGATGCGGCGGGAGGGGAGGGATCGATCGTTCGCGGGGATTCGCGGGCTCTCGAAATCCTCCGGATCGAGGCGGGGATTCCGGCGCTGGGTCGTGAACTCGACGACGTGCTTCCCCAGGAGGCACGGCTCGAGCGAGCGATCTCGACGACGAAGGGCTGCTATGTCGGTCAAGAGATCGTGGCGCGGTTGCGTGCCCGGGGGCAGGTGAATCATCTGTTGGTGGGTCTCAAGCTCGACGCGTTGGAGCTGCCCACGGCGGGCGTGGTACTGTCTTCGGCGGGTCGCCGGACAGGCGAGATCACGAGCCTGGCGGATTCGCCCACGCTCGGACCGATCGCGCTCGCCTATGTTCGGCGCGAACACGCCGAGCCGGGTACGGCGGTCGAATTCGAATCGGGCCGAGCGAGTGTCGTCGAGCTCCCCTTCGTCTCCCCGCCCGCTGCTCGAGTGGAACTCCCGTGAGTCGGGGGTGGTTCATCGTCTTTGCGAAGGCGCCCCGGCCGGGCCTGGTCAAGACCCGCCTGTCGCCCCCGCTGTCGCTCGATCAGAGTGCCGATCTCTACGAACAGATGCTCGCCGACGTACTCGAGGCGAGTTCGCGCTTCGCTAGGAAATTCGGTCTCGAGCCTATTCTCGCCTTCTACCCGCCGGATGCGGTCGGCGAGTTGATCCATCGCGTTCCCCCCGATTTTCGTTTGCAGGCCCAGCGGGGCCTCGGGCTCGCGGAAAGAATGGCGAATGCGTTCGCAGAGGGAGCCGCAGCGGGTGCCCGGTGGGTCCTGTTGCGCGGGAGTGATAGTCCTGCACTGGGGCTCGCACACGTGGCGTCAGCGGTCGATTCCCTGGAAGCCGGGTACGATCTCGTTCTCACTCCCGATAAGGGAGGGGGATACGCCATGGTGGGACTCCGTCAGCCCTGCGCAGAGCTCTTCGATGTCCCGATGTCGACACAGGATGTGCTGGGACAAACCCTCGCTATCGCAAATCATGTGGGGCTCCGGACCACCGTTAGCGCGCCCGCCTTCGATCTCGACACTGCGGCCGATTTTTCGGCCCTCGATTCGCTCTCGAGCGAAGAATCGTCCGACCTTTGCCCCCGTACGGTCAAAGCCATTGCGGCTTTTCGGTTTGACGGTGTGCTATAGATCACAAGCGACCCCGAGCCGAGTGTCGTTACCCCCCCTAAATGCTGAGTAGTCGAGATCCGCGCGGATCAATCGTTAGTCTCCTTTGGCAATCCTGTTGCCAGAGAAGTCTTCGGATCCAACACGCATTTCGAATGCAATCGACCCCCCGTCGGAGCATCGGGCCATCTTGGGTATCGAGACGGACCAACGACTGAATGATCGCGATGCGATCGATCTCGAGGATGAAGCGTCGAGTGCGCCCAAGGCCACCGGTGTGCTGATCGCTGGATTGCGCCGCGAATTGCACGCTTGCCTCGAGGACGCGCAACGGACGGCGACCCTGCAGACAGTGGCTTCCGTGGCGACCGAGTCGGCGCGATCGTGTTCACTCGAAAACACCCTGGCGCGCCCCACACGAGGTGTGCGCGTCGTTCGAGATGGGCACGGGGATTGCTATTCCAGAAGTTCCGACAAACGACTCGATCCCCATCACTGTTCGCATAGCGAAGAGATGCGGGACCTCGTGTCCCCTTCGATTTCCTCGGTACTGCGTGGGATCCCGGATTTCCGGGACCTCGCGCGGTTCGAGTGGAAAGTTCGACAACCTAGTAGGAGAGATTCCCAATGCGTTCCAAATTGATCACCGTTGTCACGGCTGTCGCGAGTGTCTTGCTCGTGGCACAGGTGGCGGCCGCCGACCCGGTCCAGGAGCAACTACGGCTCATGGAGCAGCGGATGGCCGAGATGGAGGATCGTCTCCAGGCGACCTCCGACGAACTTCGAACGGCGAAAGCCACCGTCAACCAGCAACAATCCATACTCACGGATTCGGGTCTGCTCGAGGCGGACGACGCGGGACTTCGCTCCGGTGTCGGC
>JAPYTP010000001.1:83117-119272 GCA_029941885.1 Myxococcota bacterium | reverse complement strand
GTCCGGCGCGACACGCCGCCCGTGGTGGCCTCGGTGCGGTCATGGGATCCAAGGGTCTCAAATACGTCGCCGTCGACGCGGGCAAGTCCGGGGTGCGACACGGCGCGGACAAGAAGGCCTTCATGAAGCTCAGCAAGGGCCTGTCCAAGACGTACCTCGATGGCCCCCAGCCGATGCAATATGGCACGAGCCCATCGGTCGATCTGGCGCAGATGCTCCACACCTTCCCCTACAAGAATCGCATCGACGGTCAGTCTCCCGACGCGGCAACACTCACGGGAACCGGCATTGTCGCGAGCTTCGAGGAACGCGGCGGCGGCATGCACAACTGCCTGACCGGATGCATCGTTTCGTGCTCCAACATTGTCCACGACGCTGATGGCAACTACAAAACGTCCGCTCTGGAGTTCGAAACGATTACGCTGTTGGGCGCCAACTGCGCGGTCGACACCTGGGACAAGGTTGCGGAACTCGACCGACTCTGTGACGAGGTCGGGCTCGACACGATCGAGACCGGCGCCGCGCTCGGCATCCTGATGGATTCCGGTGGCTTGGAGTGGGGGGATAGCGAAGGCATGAAAAGGCTCATCGCCGAGGTCGCCGAGGGAAGCGATGCCGCCGACATGATCGGCCACGGGGCCGACGCAACGGGCAAGGCGACCGGCCACAAACGGATCCCGACCGTCCATGGCCAGGCCATCCCGGCCTGGGACCCGCGGCCGCTCAAGGCAACGGGTGTCACCTACGTGACGAGCGCAATGGGCGCTGATCATACGGCGGGCCTGGTCGTGAATCCGGCAGCGACCCCGGATCAGATGGCTCGCCTCTCCCAGGAGCAGCAGCATATCAACGCCGCCATCGATTCCTCTGGATTCTGCATGTTCCTGATGGTCAACATGGAAACGCTCCGCGAGTTCTATTCGGCCTTCTTTGGAGAGGAAATCTCGCGCGAGACCTTCCTCGACATGACGTGGCAATGCCTCCAGGACGAGTGGAACTTCAACAAGGGCGCGGGTTGGACAGCCGCCGACGACGTCATGCCGGATTGCATGCAGGAAGATCCGGTCGGGCCCGAGGGCGCCAAGGTCGTCTTCGACATCGGGCCGGATGTCATTCAGGCGACCTACGAGCGAATGATCGAGCCGACGGAAGAGGTGTTCGCGAAGGGCGGAGCTGGCTGACCCACATGGTCGCAGGGCCGATCCGGATCAGCGACTTCGAAACGCCCCGACACTCCGAGGCGGCTACGGCTGCGATCGCGATGGTCGAGCAGATCCCCTTCGAATTGAGTTCGAAGGCCGTGATCGATGGCGCACGGGAAGAATGCGACGTCCCTCTCTACGAAGACGAGGACTGGTACGACCGCCTGGAGGACTACGTTCAGGCGGTGCTGTCCGACTCCGGATATACCCGAATGGGTCAGTTCGGAACGTTTCAGTGTCTCAAGCGTTACCTGATCCAACGTAGCCGCCTCGAAGCCCTCTATCTCGAGCATCCCGAGATCGAGGAGATCGAGATCGAGCGACCGCTGATCATCGCGGGCCTTCCTCGATCCGGAACGACCCATCTCCTGAACCTCATCGGCGCCGACACCCGCCTGCGAGCGCTTCGCCGATGGGAGTCCCAGGAGCCGATTCCCGCCCGAGCCGCCCGCCTGGGTGAGATCGCGGACGACCGCATCGCAAACGGACACACGGCCCTCGAACAGCAGAACCTGCTGATCCCCCTCATGACCAATATGTATGACGTTCCGATCGACGGCATCCATGAAGAGGTCGAACTCCAGCACATGTGCCTGTCCTCGCTCCTGATGGCCGCCGGGCAGCCCGTCACGAATTGGATGGAAGGCTATTTCGCCGAGGATCAACGTCCGCACTACGCGTTCCTGAAGCGCGCACTCAAGGCGCTCCAATTTCTGGCCCCAAAGGAACGCTGGGTCCTCAAGAGTCCGCAGCACCTCGCCTGGGTTCCCGCGCTCGTCGAGACCTTTCCAGACGCCACGATCGTCTGCACCCACCGCGACCCGGTCTCGGTCTTCACCTCCTGGATCACGATGACCTGCTACGCGGCGCGACTCTCCCGGAATCCCGTCGTTCTCGGCGATGTCATCCCCCACGCGCAACTTCTCCAGAAGCTGCTGCTCGACGGCATCGTTCGAGACAGATCGAGTCTTCCCGAGGGACGAACCGAACATGTCTACTTCCACGAATTCATGGCGGACGATCGCCGCACCCTCGATCGGATCTACGAACGGGCCAATCTCCCCATGACCGCGCAGACCAAAGCGGAGATCGACCACTACATCGAAACACACCCACGCGGCCGGCACGGCAAGGTCGTCTACGACCTCGAGCGCGACTTCGGAATCCGGCGCGAGGAGATGTACGAGTATTTCGGCGACTACATGGACGCGTTCCCGGTAGAACGGGAAGAACCCAACACCTAGGAGCGAACAGGGAGACCCGCACCGTGAGCATGGAAGAGGACAACAAGGCGCTCTTGCGTCGCTGGTACGATGAGATGTGGGCGAACCTCGATTTCGCGCTGATCCCGGCGCTCGCGGGGCCGAACTACACACGACACGACGTGCGCGGGACGCGGATCGTCACCGCGGAGGAATACCGCGACGAACTGCTACCGGTCGCAGGTCAGTGGGAGATCTCCGACTTCAAATATTTCCTGATGGCGGAGGGTGACTTCGTAACCTCGATCGGAACCTGGAAGATCAATGGCGAGATGCACTGGGACTGGGTCCAGACGTTTCGGATCGAGGCCGGGCGGCTGGTCGAAACGTGGCTCCCGGCGATGGCCATGGAGGGAAAGTGGGAGCTCGACGAGATCCCTCATGGCTGAGATCTCGAGAGCGAACTAATACCCTGGGGATCGCTCAAAACGCTCGATTCCGGGCGTTTGGTCCTTTCGCTACGCTTGCCACGCAATCACAGGAACGAGGAGAACCCGATGGCGCGCATCCAGCTGGCATCCGGTGACACGGAGGAAACCCAGAGGCTCTTCGAACTCGCGCCTCACGTGAGCGCTCCGGCGGCTGCACTGTCCTTCGCTATTTACGAAAAGAGTCAGCTTCCGGTCCGGCTGCGTGAATTGATGCGGATGCGAATCGCCCAGATCAACGAATGCCATGTCTGACTCGACACCCGTGCGGCGCAGTTGGCGCCGCTCGAGCTCAACGAGGAGCTCTACCAGAACGTCTCGGAATGGCGAACCTATCCCGGCTACACCGAAGCGGAGCGCATCGCCGTCGAGTACGCCGAGAAATTCGCGACCGACCACAAGACGCTCGACGACGCGTTCTTCGAACGGCTGCGCGAGCACTTTTCGGATGAGGAGATCCTCGAAATCTCCATCTGTGTGGGCAACTGGCTGATGATGGGCCGAATTACCATGGTGATGGATGTCGCGGTCTCCTGTCCGCTACGACTCGACCTCGAGGAACCCAACAACTAGCGGCACCGGTGCGGTGTCTGGGAGCGAGCCGAACCCACTCGGACCCGAGGCTCGGGCCAATGACGGCATTCGATGACCGGATCCGACAGCGCCTCGCAGTCTTCGAAGCGAAGGAGACAATCCGTGACCGTTCAACTTCTCACCCATCTGGGGATCTGTGTCTCGGACCTGGAGCGCTCGGTGGCCTTCTATCGCGATCTGTTCGGGTTCGTGGAAGTGGGCCGACTGGTTCCCGACGCCGAGATGACCAGCCGCCTCATCGAAATCGCCAACGCCGAGCTGCAGACCGTCTACCTCGAGCGCGACGGCTGGCGGATCGAATTGCTCTACTACGCATCTCCCGGGCACACGGGGTCGGGCGTGGCTCGGCCACTCAACGAGCTGGGTCTCACGCATCTATCGTTTCGGGTGACCGACATGGCGGCATTCCAGACGCGCCTCGAAGCCGCGGGTGGCAGCATCCGCGAAGACAGCCGCTTGAAGCTCCCCGATGGCGACACGCGGGCGTTGTTCGTACTCGACCCGGACGGCATGCGCATCGAGCTCATCGATGCGCCCGGCAATCCGGCGGCTGTTCCCGGAACCGGCGCCGGCTGATCGCGTCCGGGCCACATCCGGTTCCACAACTTTGGGAGGTCTCTCGTGTCCCAGGTCATCGACTACTCAGAACCCATTGAATGTGATGTCGCCATCGTCGGAGCGGAGATGTCCGCCATGGTGGCGGGCGCCATTCTCGCAAAGCACGGAAAGCGCGTGGTCGTCGTCGACTCGCCGCCGGTCACCGGGGGACGCGGTGGCGCAGTCCGCTTCGGCGACTACTGGCTCGACTGCGGGCACCGCCTCGGGTCGGACGTCACCGATCTCGAGATCGGCTGGATTCACGGACCTGAGGCCTGCCGTGAAGCGGGGGTCGAGATTCCGATCAACGAGATGGATTCTCACCTGCGTGTGCACCTGCTGCCGGAATTTCCGCCCACGGGCCCTGGGCGCACGGTGAATGGCGAGTGGAGCCCGGAGGGCTTCGTGCCGCTAGCGCGGGACGTCCTCGGGGTCCCCGAGGCGTTGCTTCCCGACTTCTCGAAGACCCTCGAGCGCCTCTCATCCGCCTCGGCCGAAGAGATCGACCGTCATGTGGAGGTGACTCTCGGACAATGGGTGAAGGAAAATATCGCAGCACCCGAAGTCCAACAGGCGGTTCTCAACATGGCGAAGACCGTCTACTGCCAATATCCGGAGCGAGCCTCGGCGGGGCGCATCATGGGCTTCTTCTCCACCCGTCATACCGGCGAACGTGCCATCCATGGTTTCGCTGACGATCCCGAGGCCGGAGGGATGCAGGGAGCCGTCCTCCCCTTCGAACGCGCACTGCGCGAACGCGGCGGCGAGATCATCCTTTCCCACCAACCGGTAGAGATCAGCTTCGACGGCGAGCGAGCGAGTGGTTTCGTGGCCGTGAGCGATAACCATCTCGCCCTCGAGATATGCGCGCCGGCGACGATCATCAGCTACCCGATCTGGAGTGCACTGCCGTTGCTGCCGCCCGAGCGTCGCGACCCACATCTGGTCGACGTTTCCGAGCGACTCGAGGATCAGTGCACCGACGCCATCGGTCTCCAGATCGCACTGAAGCGACTGCCCCGAATCCGCGACACGGGAGAGATAGAGACCCATCGTGGATGGAATCGGATGCTCATCGGCCCCGAGAAGCAATTTCGCGGCGGCTTCCATTTTCCGTCCATGAGCTCACGCGCCATGGCACCGGAGGGCCGTCACCTGCTGCATTGCCTGATCACACGTTGGCTGCGACGTGACGAACGCATCGGATGGGCGGAGACGAAGGCGACGGCGGCTGCCGCCCGCGCCTATCTGAGAAGCTTCTACTCCGACTTCGACGACTGCGTCGAATGGGAAGCGCGCCAATGGGTGCAGCGACCCGCGATCATGGGCTGGTTCTGGGCACCGGTCCGGCGACACGGCGTCGAGGTGCCGGGTTGTCCCGGTCTCTACCTTGCGAACACCACGATCGAGAGCGACGCGGGACCCGTCGATATCTCGGCCCGCGCGGGACTCGATGCCGCGCGGGCGATTCTCGCCGCGGACTGAGGGCGGCGAAGATCGCGAAGAGAGGGGTCGAGCGCTTTGTGCGGCCCCCGTTCCGTGCCAGTATCCTGCAAGGGCACACACCCTTCGGATGACATTCCCGCACGACTCAGCCTACGCTTCGACGAACGATTTGGAGAGAGGAGCCCCCATGGAAGGAATCTTCGATCGATACAAGGTCATCGACACCGACACTCATATCTCCGAGCCCCCCGACGTCTGGACCGCTCGCGTGGCGTCGAAGTGGGGCGACCGCGTTCCCCATGTGGTAAAGGATCCCAGCGGCGGCCCCAAGGACTGGTGGGCCATCGGGGACCAGTTGATCCAACCCACCGGCGTCGCTGCAATGGCGGAATTCGATGGCATGCTGCCCGACCACCCCGACACGCTCGATGATGCGATTCCGGCCGCTCACGATGCCAACGCGCGGCTCGCTCACATGGATCGGGAGGGGATCTACGCGCAGGTCCTCTATCCGAACGTCGGCGGCTTCGGTTCCGCCGGCTTCCTCAGATTGAAAGAGCCCGAGCTCATGCTCGAGTGTGTGCAGGCCTACAACGACTTCCTGACGGATTGGTCGAGCGCGGACGCGAAGCGCCTGCTGCCCATCATGGCGACCCCATTCTGGGATGTCGAAGCGGCCGTCAAGGAGATCGAGCGATGCAAGGCAACCGGGCACAAGGGCGTGCTCTTCGGCGCCAAACCCGAGGCCTTTGGCGAGCCCGCGCTGACCGATCCCCATTGGGATCCCGTCTGGGCCGCTGCGCAGGATGCGGAGCTGCCTATCAGCTTCCACATCGGTAGCGGCGATATCGCTGGACTCATGCTCGGCAACGCCGGAATGGGGATCCGCACCGGCATGGCCCGAATCTGTACGCAGCTCTTCATGGACAACTCCAATTGCATTGCCGACATCATCTATTCCGGCATCTGTCACCGCTTCCCGAAGCTCGACTTCGTGTCGGTGGAAAGCGGAGTCAGCTGGCTCATGTTCGCGCTCGAGTCCTTCGACTGGCAATGGCACAACAATGGCGTTGCGACCGAACACCCCGAGTACGATCTGCTTCCCAGCGAGTATTTCAAACGCCAGATCTACGGCTGCTTCTGGTTCGAAAGCGACGGCGTCCGCGCAGCCCTCGAGAAATTCCCCGACAACATCTTCTACGAGACCGACTTCCCGCACCCCACCAGCATGGCGCCGGGACCCCAGTCGATCGCCGAGCACCCGCGCGACTATGTCGAGCGAGTGATGGGCGACCTGCCGGAGGACACGATCCGCAAGGTGATGCACGACAATGCTGCTCGGGTCTACCACCTCGATTGAGCCTCGTTCGAGAAACGGCGCGGTCACGTCGGGAGATCGGCCCCAGGACCCTCGAGGCCCGCTTCCAAAACGAGATGCCCCTCGTTCCGGCCAGAGCGCGCCCGATCGACCTCACCCGATCGACACAAGCGAGACCTTCTGCTAGGCGATCCCTCCACGTTTATCCATCGGTCGCGATCTCGATCACGACCTTTCCAGTGGCGCGTCGCTCGGCAACGTGAGCGAGGGCCAGGGCGGCCTCGGCCAGGGGATAGACGGCGCAGATCTGCGGACGGATCCGACCGGTCGCAAGCAGCCCGACGAGTTCCTCCCGCGCCTGCCGCATCTGCTCCGGTGCGTTCATCGCGAAGCTCCGCAAGTCGAAACCGCGCAGATCGGCACCCTTCAGCAAAACGAGATTGAGGGGAACCTGTGGAATTTCGCCGGATGCAAACCCGACCACCACATAGCGCCCGCGCCAGCGCATCGCTCGGTAGACGGAAATCGCGTTCGGGCCGCCCACTGGATCGAGAACAACGTCGGCGCCTCCCCCGGTGAGGGCCCTGATCCGCTCTTTCAGATTCTCCACGCTGGAGTCGATCGTCTCGTCAGCCCCGCAAGCGACGCAAACCGCGAGCTTCTCGCGGGATGACGCAACCGCGATCACGCGTGCACCGAGATGCTTGCCGAGGGCGACGGCAGCGAGACCTACACCGCCCGCCGCTCCCAGTACGACGAGCGTCTCGCCCTTTTGGAGTTCAGCCGTTCCTGTGAGCGACAGATAGGCGGTGGTGTACACGACGCTGAATGAGGCGGCGTCCTTCATCTCGACACCGGCCGGTACGCGTGACATCGAAACGGCCGGAACGACGACTTGCTCCGCAAAAGCACCGACGAATGTCGCTCCGTAGACGGCATCGCCGACACGAAAATCTGCAACGCCTGACCCGACGGCACTCACGAAGCCGGCCAGCTCGCTGCCAGGTGTAAAGGGGAGTTCAGCCGACACCTGATAGAGGTTCTGCATGATCAGGACGTCGGGAAAATTGACCGATGCGGCACGCACGTCGACGCGTACCTGTCCTTCGCCGGGCTCGGGGGTGGGACGATCTTCGAGGACGGCGCTCGCGGGGCCTCCGTATGCGTTGCAACGAAGGGCGCGCATCGACGTCAGTCGACCCGAGACCCGCCGCCCGTCAGATCGGCGCGGGCGTACTTCCATCCTTCGCAGATTTCCTGCAGATACGACACGACGAGTTCCCTTCGCGAAAATGCTCACAGCGAGCCTAGCGCGGAAGGAACGCCGCCCCACAGACGCTTTCATCTCGCGCCTATGGCCGATTTCCCCCGGAAATTATTGCCCTTCCCACCGACGCGTTCCCAACAGACGGGCAGAGGCTGCGCCAAATCGCGCCGCGCCGCGCTGGGAAATTCTTTCCCGGTCGGGTTTTAAAATGCCGGGCCCCACCGCGCACGAATCTCTTGATCCCCACGGAGCGCTGCCGAAAAACACATCATCGGGTTATTTGGCGCGACTCTCCGCAGGAGTGCGGACGACGAGCCAGCGCCTGGAGAGTCCATGCATGGGCTCGAGACGGGGATGAGAATCGAACGACAGGCTGCTGCGTGATGATCAGACCATGATGCGCGACGACATTCGCATGGGAGCGTATCGTCGGGCGATTGGGAAGGTCTGCCCGGGAAAGACCGTCTGCGAGATCGGAGTCGGCCTGGGGCCTCTCAGTCTGATGGCTCTGGAGGCCGGTGCGGAGCGCGTCTACGGCATCGAGGTGAATCCCGACATTCTCGCCTTGGCCCAGCGGACGATCGCAAACAACGACTACGACAGCGATCGGTTCATTGCGATGCCCGGAATTTCGCTGAACGTCAGTCTGCCTGAGCGTTTGGACGTCATCCTCTCGGAGACTCTCGACAGCGTCGCCTTCGGCGAGAATACCCTGATCTTCATGATCGATGCGTTGAATCGATCCCTGAAACCCGACGGAGTCTTCATCCCTCGAAGTATCGAGAGTGAGGTCGCGCTCGCTACGCCCATCGAATTCGAGCGACAGCACAGCTTCTGGACCGATGCCCTTCTGGATCGCTACGGCTTCGACTATACCGAGGTCTATCGCGAATTGGTCCGATACAATCAGACGCTCTCCGTGTCGGAAGACGAACTCTTCAGCGACTGGACGCACTGGCGATCGGTCGAGTTCTCCGATTCGTTGACCTACGCCGACGTTCCGCCGGTCGCCCTTCGAGTACTGCGCCGGGGAAGCCTCCGAGGCTTCTGTGTTTCCTTCGACGTGCTACTGGCGGAGGGAATCCATCTGCGGACTTCGCCCTCGGAACCTGAAACCTCCTGGAAGCAGGGATTCAGCCCGTTCCCGAGCGCCGTCGAGTGCGACCGCGACGATTCCATCCTGCTCGACATCGACGTTCCGACAGATGACTGCACCTGGGTTCCCGTCCGCTCTCGATTCGTCCACAGCAGGTCCGCCGGGACCGCTCGAGCCTCGCCCAACGTCCCATCTAGAGGCACTCAATGGGGACAGCGTCCTGCCGGCGACCTCCGCTGAAACTCGACCGATCGGGCGACCCGTCGAAGTCCTGGCTCGCCCCAAACGCCCAGTCGTTGAAACGAAGGAATCCCGAGCCCCCGGCAGCGGGGAGTCGTCGAGCCAGACGGTCTCGCCGGTTGACGGCTCGGGGCTAGGTCGCACCCCGATCGATCCTCCTCACGGGCGATACCAGATCGGACTCGTCCAAGCCCTCTCCTGTACCGTCCGCGGCACGCTCGAATCACAACACAGCTGATAGCCCCGACCGACGGTCTCGGGATCCGAACAATCGACCCCCGCCTCGACGCACAGATGTTGCTGCCATCGGCAGGTCGGGTTTTCCAGAATCCGCGCGTAGTAGAACGCGCGTTCTCCGGCGTCGAAATCGGGATCACGCCAGACTTCGCATAACCCGCGCGCACCTGCGCCGGTCGGCGTGCACGAATCCAGATCAACGGAGGCCTCATTCGGTCCGCCCGCTACCTCATAGACCTTCTCGTGAGTCGTACCGTCCTGCGTCCAGCCCTTCACAATCTGGATTCTCTGCAACGCGGTTCCCGGCCGCCGCTCCGTCCCCGGATCCTGAAGCGCAGAGACGACGAATACGGGTGCCAGGAAAGCGCCTTCGCTCTCCGGCCGGTGTGGAAGGTCCGCTCCCATCGGCACGCCCATCGCGTAGCCTCGCTCTGCGATATTCTCCGCCTCGCACAGATCCGCTGGGTAGCGCCAACCGCCGAAGAAGCGAACCTCGGGTCGCGTTCCGCTCGTCCCGTAGACTTCACGCCGGCGGAGCGCTTCGAAGATCGAGTCCCGGGCGTTCTCCTCGGCCCAAACGACGGCCAGTCCGCCCGGATTGAATTCGATCGCATCCGGCAGACCCTCGGGAACCGCCGGTTGCATGACGCGAGAAGCACCCCCGTGTCCCACGTGACCTTCTTCCGAGACGAGACCGGGAGTGCCCAAGTGGGTGTCGGTACTCGCAATGATGCCGAATTTCAGGGGGTTGGTGCCGAGTTCCTGTTCGAGCAGGAGCCCTTTCTTGAGGCCTTCGCGGACCATCGCCGATCGCTTCGGCGGTGTCCGTGGCGCGCCGATCGCGCCGGACATCGCGTCGTAGGGCAGCTTTTCAAAACCGCACGCTTCGTCGGTCGTCTCGGCTCCCAGAAGACATTCCGAGTCTCCCTTGTGTTGCATGATCTCGACGACGCGTTCGAAACGATTGCGCAGACGCGCTTCTTCCTGATCGACCTTTCCGTCGCCGGTTTCGAGCGAGGTCAGACGGGTCGTCTTGAACATGTAGCCGTCCATGCTGATATTCGAGTTATGCGGAATCACGACAGCATCGCAGCTCTCGAGTCCCTCGACGCAATCCCTCTGGAGTCCTTCGAAGAGGCGGAAGGCGCTCACGGTATCCATCGAAGAGAGGGCATAATCCGGAACGACGTGGTTGCGGAACAGGACGTTTCGATGCAGATTGCTCGCGATTCCCGACGTCCACTCGTAGCCGATCACGCTCGTGAACTGACAGCCCGCGCTTCGATCGTAAGCGGCTTCCGCTGCCGCCTGGATATCGGCCCAGGCACTGCGTGCCGCAGCACGACAGATCTCGCCTCCGGGCCCACACATCTTGTGGCGCTCCCCGATCTGTGATCTCGCAAGGAATCCGAGCAGGGCGAATTGGGCATTCCGCTTGTTCCAACACACGTCGCTGTCGTATTCCGGATGAGCAGTATCTTCGCAAATCCGAACTTCGCCGAGCATCTCAGAGTGATCCGAGATCGCAGTCCAGTCGAGCGGCCGATCGAGTTTCACCCGACGCTTCGAGTTCCCGTCTTCGTCGTAGGGCTGGATTCCGATCTCCTCGCCTCGAGCAAAGCGGTAGGCGTCTCTCGGCGTATTGCGAGTGTCCTGGGTACTTGCGTCATGCGAATACGAGGTGTGCACATGGGTGTCGCCGAAAAAGGGACGTCTCAGCGGATCGTAGCCGCGACAGGGCTCGCGTTCTTCGGTGATCGCATAGGGTCGGTCCGTGGCGGCGGCGTTTAGGGCAGACAGGACACATCCGGTGAGAAGAATCGCAAAAACGACATCTCGAGAGAATGGGAGCATCGCGGGGCGGGCGGGTCTCATGGTCGGACTCCTTCTTCGTTCAATCAGGGACGAGTGCTGCGCGAACGGCCTCCGCTGCCATCGCCTGTACGCGGCGCGCTCGATCCGGGGATCCGAGGAATCCGTGAAGGGCACCCGCCTCCCGATGGAGTTCGACAGTTACGCCCGCATCCTGCAGACGACGGGCGTAGGCCTCGCCCTGGTCGCGAAGTGGGTCGAAGAGCGCGGTCACGACCAGTGCCGGTGGAAGCCCCGCGAGGTCCCCCGCGAGCAGCGGGCTGACGTAGGGATTGATCCGTTCGCGCGGATCCGGCACATAGGCTGCGATCATCTGATCCATCCCCGAGACCGTCAGTACATAGCCCTCGCCGGCTTCGTCAATTGAGTGCCATTCTCGCGTCCCGCTGAGGTCCGTCCCCGGAACCAGCAGATACTGGAAAGCGATTTTAGGCCCCCCCTCGTTTCGCACACGAAGGGCGAGGGCCGCCGAGAGGTTCCCGCCTGCACTGGCGCCCCCGATCGCGATTCGGGTCGGATCGCCGCCCAGGGAGGCACCCTGTTCGGCGATCCAGACGAGGGCGGTATGGCAGTCGTCGAGGGGCGTCGGGAAGGGATGTTCGGGGGCGAGTCGATAGTCGACGGAAACGACGATCGCCTTGGTTCGAGCCGCGAAATCCACCATCGCATCGTGAAAGAGGAAACCGTCGCCCATCCAGAATCCACCGCCGTGAATATCGAGGTAGAAGGGCGGGATCCCCTCCCCTTCGATCTTCTCGGGGATGTAGATCCGAATTGGAATCTCCGCCCCGTCCGGGGTCGGAATTCGGCGATCCTCGACACGCACGTGATCGTCCAACGGATAGTCCGGAAGCAGGCGCGCGGTGTAGGCGTTGGCTTGCGAGCGGGCTTCGGGAGTCAGCTCGACCGCCCCGCCTTGAAACGAAGCCATCTTCGCGATCAAGGCGGCCGAATAGTCGAGCCGACCGATGCGCGTGAACGTCCAGCTATAGGTGACGGCCGCGAGCGCCCCGACGAGCATTCCGAGCCCGATCACGGCTCGATTGGGCCAGCGATTTCGCACCGGCGCGCCCTCAGCTCATCTTCGCGATGACGTCGTCCGCGAAGCGCTTCGTCCCATCGATCTTCTTTTCGAGATCGTCCGTCACCCCGTGATAGAAGGCCCAGGGCATGGTCAGGATATGGTTGACTCCACTGTCGCCGAGCTTGCGATAGTCATCGATTCCCGCCGCGTCACTCGCACTCGCCATCACGTCGAAGATCTCGCTCTTCCCGAGATCCAGTCGGTACGCGCGCACCTTGTCGATACACTCGATGATCTCATCCGTCGTCTGGAGATCCGAGAGCCAGCCGTCGTTGCGGGCGGCTCGACGCAACGCGAAATCCGAGATTCCCCCGACCCAGATCGGGATGGGCTTTGTCGGGATCGGTGGTGTGAGCTTCAATCGATCGAATTGGTAGAACTCGCCTTGATGCTCGACCCACTCGCCGGACCAGCATTTCTTCATGACCTCGATCATCTCGTCCGCGCGCGACCCCCGTCGCTTGAATTGCTGTCCGACGAGTCCGAATTCGAGGTTCGACCATCCGACGCCGATCGTGAGTGTGACCCGATCGTTCGAGAGTGCGGCCGCGGTCGCGACCTGTTTCGCTGCAATGAACGGGTTTCGCATGGGCAGGACGTAGACGTTCGTCGTGAACCGGATCCGCTTCGTCACCGACGAGAGTGCCCCCGCCAGGATCCAGGGATCCGGAAAATGCGAGGTTTCGTCGTACCGCCTCACACCGTCGTCCGTATACGGATAGGGGGTATCCAGCGTCTCTGGATAGACGGCGTGATCCGAGGACGCGATCGCCTCGTAGCCGGCTTCATCCGCCGCCTGGGCGATGGGAACGAGGTGCTGGGGCGGTTGGAACGCGGCCGAGATGACGAACTTCATGGGTACTCCGAAGGGTCGGGAATGGAATTCAGGAAGTGGCTAGCTTGAAATGGATCAGGGTTTCCTCGCCGAGATCCTCGAAAGTGACATCGACCGCCTGACCGACCGAGACATCCTCCGGCGTGCACCCAACGATATTGCTGGTCATCCGCGGACCCTCTTCGAGCTCGACGATCGCAACGACGAGGGGCACCTGACTTCGCTGGGCGGGATCGAGTCCCATCCGATCGACCGTATAGGAATACACCGTTCCTCGACCGCTCACGTCTTTCCAGCTCCAATCCGCTCGCAGGCATCGGGGGCACGCGGTTCGCGGGTAGAAGAAGAATCCGTCGCGCGGACATTTCTGCAGCCTGAGCTTCCCCTGGCGCGCGGCCTCGAAATAGGGCGCGCTCGTCGGAGTCCTACGCGGGATCGGGCGACCCGTCGCCTCGTCGTAGGGTTGTTCGATCCGCATCATCAGGCTCCCTCCATCACGAGACCGACGTTTGAGGCCATCAAGCCGCCGACGCCCGTCACGTAGGCGGTATCGGCTTTGGCAAGCTGTCTGTCTCCGGCGCGTCCTTGAATCTGGGTCAGGGAATCGATCACGTGCGACAGACCGCCCGCGGCTCCTCCCTGCCCCATGCCGAGCTGACCACCGTGGGTGTTCAGTGGAAAGTCGCCGGCGAAGCTCAGATCATGTTCCGCAACGAAACGACCTCCCTCGCCCTTTCCAGCGAAGCCAGCGTCCTCGATCGTCAACAGAACGGTGATCGTAAAGCAGTCATAAAAGGAACAAAGATCGACGGCCGAACGATCGACACCCGCCATCCCGAAGGCCTGATCCGCCGCGGGCTTGGCGGGTGTCAGCGTCAGGTCGTTCATGTAGGTCACCGTCTTGTGACTGATGTACTCCCCGTAGCCCGACAGAAAGACCGGACGATGCTTCGCCCGCTTCGCCCGTTCCGCACTCGTGACCACGACGGCGCCCCCACCCCAACAGGGCATGACCATCTCGAGCAGATGGACCGGGTCGTTCACCATTGGCGAGTTCAAGACATCGTCGACCGAGATCGGCTTGTCCTTGAAGACCGCTTTCGGGTTCTTCAGCGCACTATTGCGTTCGTCGACCGCAATCTTGGCCAGGGTCTCCGGCGCAACCCCGAATTCGTGCATATAGCGCTGGGCGACCAGGGCAAAGGACGGCGAAGCGGCAACGAGGCCGTAGGGAATGTCGAATTGGCCCTGGGGTGAACCCCATGAATCCCCCGCCAGGTAGGGCGGAAGCATCATCTTCTCTCCAGCGCCGCCACTCTCGATGGGCGCCGGCGTCGACGGCACCAATACGAGCACCGTTTCGCAGAGACCGATCTCGATCGCCGCCGCGGCGCGCCAGGTCATCCCCGCGGAACTCGCTCCTCCGATGTCTACGATCTCGCCGAAATGAGTCTGGATCCCGAGGTATTCAGCGATCGCGAGCGGCGAGAACATGGGCGATTCCTGAAGCCCTCCGATCACGAGGCCGTCGACTTCGTCCTTCTCCAATCCCGCGTCGTCAAGCGCCTCGGCCGCGAGCTTGGCGCAGGCCTCCATCCCGAACATCGGATCGTCCCAATTTCGTTGAGGCGCCCATTCGGTATAGCCAACGAGCGCAGCGGATCGTTTACCCATTTCGATTCCTTCCTCGGTTCTCGACTCGATTCCAATTCGGGCGACGCCGCCACGATCGACCAAACTCGGATCCAGATATTGATCAGGCCGCGTTCACCCGGATCGGCAGTGACCGGAGACCAGACGCGAACGCGGGCGAATTCATCGGAAGCGGGCCGACGGTCGTTCGTTCCATATTCGGCAGATGCGAGAGAATCGCCTCGAACACGCAGTGCAATTCCAGGCGCGCAATATTCGCACCCATACAAAAATGTGTCCCGATCCCGAAGGAAAGATGGGGGTTGGGGTGGCGCGTGATGTCGAAGACCTCTGCATTCTCGAAGACCGCCTCGTCACGATTCGCTGCGGCGTACATCATCAGGACCTGCTGGCCCGCTTCGATTTTCTGGCCTCGGATCTCCGTGTCCCGCATCGCAGTGCGGGACATATTGAGAAGCGGGCAAACCCATCGGACCATCTCTTCGATCGCCCTCGTGAGCCGTTCGGGTTCTCGCTTCAAGAGTTCAAACTGGTCGGGATGCTCGAGGAGCGCCAGCGCCCCCCCCGCGATGACGTGGCGCGTCGTGTCACTCCCGCCATTCAGCAACAGAAGCGACTCTGAAGCGATCTCGACGTCTTCGCGCTTCGTGTCTCCCTCCGTCGAATGTTCGACGATCTTCGAAAACCAGTCGCCCGCAAAGCCGTTTTTCAGTCCGGCCTCCCGGCGTTGGGCAGCGATCTCCATCGCCTCTTGATAGTAGGCGCCGGCCATCTGGATCATCTCATCCGACTGGTATCGGGGACCCCCACCCGCGGCCATCGTCGTCTCGGCGATCTCCGCGTAGCGCTCCCAGTCCGAATCTTCGAGTCCGAGCGTTTCGATGATCACGCGTACCGGCAGGGGAATCGCGAGTTCCGTAACGAGGTCGAATTCGCCCCTGCCTTCGAGGCCCACAAAAATATCGTCGACGATCCGCTGAATCCGGGGAACGAAATTTCTGGCGCCTCGGGGCGTAATCTCCTTTTGAAAGATCCGGCGAAACGCAACGTGCTTGGGATCGTCGTTGTCGATCATCGAGCCGGAACCACTCGTGTTCGGCCTCGATCCCGCAGCGCTCGAGAACCGCTTCGGGTCGCGGGCGATTTCGACGATATCCGCGTGACGAGAAATTCCCCAGATCTCGTTCGTCTCATCCCAGTAGACCGGGGCGTTCTCGCGCAACCACGAATAGGTCGGCTGCGGGTCCCCCTCGTAGAGATCGCGATCGAGCAGGTCGATCTTCTCGGGTACGGCTGCGGTCATGTTCTTCTCGTCTTCGTCGAGCCGTCAGGGCTCGCCCACCGCTGCGGCGGACTTTGGATTCTAGTTCGAAGCGCGCTCCTCCGCCGCGCCCAATCTCGAACCGGAGAGGGGGCGGGCGCCCGGTCCGCTAGGCTCCGAGGTGCCCGATCCGAAGGAGACACGTTGGACCCTCGAATCGTGATCGTGGGGGCCGGCCCAGCCGGCGCTCTGCTGGCGTACCTGACATCCTCACGCGGGATCGACACGCTGCTGCTCGAACGCCAATCCGACTTTTCCCGCGAGTTTCGAGGCGAGGTCCTGATGCCGAGCGGCATCCGTGCGCTAGCGACGGCCGGAGTCGACCTCGAGCGCGTCGCCCATTGCGTTCCCGAGCGGGCGGAGGCATATCTGAACGGGCGACCCTTCGCGTCGATCGACACATCTCTGCTCGAACCCCCGCTTCCGACCGCGGTTTCACAACCGGAACTGCTCGAGGCACTCGTCGAACTCGCCGAAGAGACCGGTCATTTCGAACTCCGCCGCGGCACCACGGTCCGCGCGGTGGCGCGGTCGAGCGAGGGGACGATCCTGCTTCGTACGAGACGGGTCGGCCTGTCGGGCGAGGAGGAGATTCGTGCGCCCTATCTGGTGGGCGCGGATGGTCGTGGCTCCGTCTGTCGAAAGAATTTCGCCGCAAACATCAAGAACCGAAGCACCCCTCTCGACATCGTGTGGTTCAAGATGCCCTACCCCGTGGCGTGGAAGGAATCGCGCGCACGATTCGAAATGGGCCGCGGGCATCTCATGATCGTCGGGCGTTCAGCAGAAGGTCTTCTCCAGATGGCCTGGATCATTCTCAAGGGCACCTATGGAGATCTCAAGAGCCGGAGCATCGAAGAATGGGTCGACGAGATGAGCCGGTACACCGACCCGGAGCTCGCGGAACATCTTCGAGCCCACCGGCACGAGATCAGCCGCCCCTTCCTCTTGAACGCCGTAGCTGACCGCGTGATCGGCTGGTCCGGGAGGAATACGCTTCTGATCGGAGATGCGGCGCACACCATGTCGCCCGTCGGTGCCCAGGGGATCAACCTGGCGCTGCGGGACGCGATCGTGACGGCAAACGAATTGATCCCGACTATCCGCAACGGCGGAGATCTCGATGCGGCGGCGGCCCGCGTCGAAAGTCGACGCGGGCCGGAGATCGATCTCGTGCAGCGTATGGCGAGCATTCCGCCGCACGTCGTGATGGGGCGCACTCCCTTCCACGAACTCGCACGGCGCACCATCGCACGCGTTGCGGACACGCGTCTGGGGCAGAGACGGGCGGCGACTGTGATGTCGATCTTCCTCGACGGCGTGACGCGGGTCGAGCTGGAAGTCTGATCGGGGCGAGCCGAGCGAAGAGCCTCAAAACCTGACCGGAAATTCGCCTAATCGTCCTCCTCGAACTCGGCCTCCTCCTGGGCCTCGGTGAGCGGTGTCTCGAAGATTTCGCGGCGACGCGCATCGCTCGGAGGCGCCGGCTCGTCGGGGAATGTGTTGAGCTGATCGATCAGTCCGCGTAGCAGGCCCGCCTTCTTTCGATCGAAGTGGAGCCGCAGACGGGGGAGATGCGCGACTTCACCGTCCTCTTCCGCCAGGGGCTCCGAGCGTTCGATCCGACCGGAATCGAGGAGGCCCGAAAACTCCTCATTCAGCGCCTCTAGTTGTCCATTCGTCGGTGCGACGTGGACACGCAAGATGAGCCGACCGCCGACGAATCGACTCGAGTGATAGTTTCGATAGAAGCCTTCGATCTCTGCGACCGCCTCCTCGACCGAATCGGTCACGCGAAAAAAATTCATGTCCTCGGGATTGATGAGCCCTCGTTCGGTCAGGTGTGTTTCTACGTAGTCCAGCCAATCGCGCCAATAGTTACCTCCCGGCTCGTCCAGGAAGACGACCGGCACGATTTCGCTCTTCCCGGTCTGGATGAGCGTCAAGGCCTCGAAGCCCTCGTCATGGGTCCCGAAGCCGCCCGGAAATAGCACGATCGCGTGCGCTTCCTTTACGAAGACGACCTTCCGTGTAAAGAAGTATCGGAAATTGATGAGCTTGGAATCGCCCGCGATCGTTTCATTTGCGTTCTGTTCGAAGGGAAGTCGGATATTGACGCCGAAAGAAGCGGCGCGACCGGCCCCCCCCTGCGCCGCGCCCATGATCCCATCCCCTGCTCCGGTGATGACCATCCAGCCGGCGCGGACGATTTCCTCGGCGAAAGCATGCGCATGCAGATAGTCAGGGTGATCACTCGGCGTCCGGGCGCTTCCGAAGACCGCGACCTTGCGAAGCTCCGAGTAGGGGCTGAATACGCGAAATGCGTGACGGAGCTCCTTGAGCGCGCTGTTTACCAATTTGAGTTCGGCGCGGGAGGTTTCATCTCGCAGAAGATGCACCCCGGTCGTCAGGAGCTGCCGGACGAGCTCGGCGTCTTCCGGATTCGTACCCTCTCGCTGGGCGGCATCGACTAGATCCTCGATCTTTTCGTTGAGGTCGGGGCGACGGAGCTGATATCGGCGACGAGTCGGAGGAGACATCGCCTCTACAATAGCGGGGATCAGCCGCCCTTCTTCATTCCAAGCAGCATTGCGCCCATCTGCGCGTGTACTTTCTGGATCGCCTTGAGTGGTCGGATCATCACCTTGAAATCGATGATCTTCCCCTCATCGTTCCACTTGATCATATCGACGCCGTTCACCGTGATCCCATCGACCTCCGTCATGAATTCGAGCACCGCGTCGTGGTCGCCGACGACCTCCCGAACGTATCGGAACTGGCTCTCTGGTCTACCCGTCTGCGGTTGTGAAGGCTCTTCCTTCCCCTGGCCCGGAAGGACGTTGAACGCCGCCATCAGGTAGAGCTTCGTAATCGCTCGGCCCTCCTGGGGCGTGTGGACGACGGGCGATTGGAAGACGACGTCGGCGTCGAGGATTTCGTCGAGGGCATCTTCGCTCATGTTCCGGACGACGCGATGCCAGGCTTCCAATCCCGCGACAGCTGGAGATCCCATCTTCTTCTCCTCTCGACCGGTTCGGACTACATGAATTTCTGGGGCACCGCGGTGAGCGCTGCGTATATCCCGAAGGCGATTCCACCGACGACGGCTGCGCCTGGCGGGGCCTGGGGAAACAAGAAAGGCGCCACGATCGGGCCCCCCAGAACGAAAAGCGCGAGGACCGTGTATCCGAAGGGGGGGCCCCTCACCTCGGCGATGAGCCGCTCCTTGAAGGACAGGGGAGTCGCTCTCTCCGGTTGGGATTGATTCGTTCGATCGGCGTCTTCTGATGCTCCGTGTGACATGGAAACCTCCCGGCTGCGACCGGCTGCGACCGGCTGAGCCTCGATGGAGGGACAGTGCGCAGCGCATTCTATCGGTCTCAGATGCCTCGGACATGCAACCGGCGGTTGCTGAAACCGACTTGGAGCCTCCGACATCCAAGAGAAGGCTCAGCGAACCGGGTCCTCGGGGGAAGCCTCCAGGCGTTCGATTGCGTCGGCGATCCGTGAGACCAGGTCGGCGATCGCCCTTTCATGGGCCTCCACCAGCCCTTCGACCGAATCGTCTTCCACCGCTAACAAATTCTCCAGCAGGAAGAGTTCCGGTCGCGATTTCGACTCCACTGCAGCCAGAGCCCAACGAATCCGGGTGCGAAGAACGTTCTGGTCCGAGACGAAGACGAGGTCGTCGACGTGGAGCCGAACGCGGTAGTCCAACGGAAAGGGAGGCGAAGACGGATGCGCCACGACCTGGATCGATTGGAGGCGACGCGCGAGTCCAAGCGAGACGGCGCGCAAGAAATTGGCTTCGAATCCACCGAGCCAGCGTTCGAACTCGGCGAGTTCCACCTCACCTCCCTCTTCGAAGCTCGCAATCTGTGGACGCTCGAGATACGCCGGCAGAATGACCGGACCGACTAACACAGAAAGATCCGATTCCGTGCCCGATCCGGTGACCGCGAGCGTCGTTGTCCCGAGCATGAAGTGTTCGACGTCCGGGCTGCGACCGAGACACCCCAGCAGCGGCAACGCAGACAGCACCAGGAGTGCCGTGACCCGCGTTGCGGAAACCGTCGATCTTCGCTCGCTCATTCGCCCTTCCCCCTCAATAGTTCCTCCGGGTGCTCCTCGAGCCGCTCGGCGAGCACTCGCAGGGAGCGAGCCGCGGTCGACAGATCGGCCATCAGGTGCTCGAGTTCCCGCGCAATCGCCGAGTCTGGCGCGATCAACGAATCAGCCGAGGACAATGTGTCCTCGAGACTGGCGAGGGACGCGGTCATGCTCGGAAGCAGATCCCTTTTCGCTGCGCCCGCAAGACCTTCCATCGCAACGAGCGTACTCGAAAGACTGATCAGCACCTCGTCGAGATTCTTGCCGATCGATGCGATCGGGAGCCGATCGACCTTGTCCACGATGCGCGCGACGCGCTCGGTGATCGCATCGAGTCCCCCGGACACGGTGGGCAGAATGGGGTAGGTGCGGGTGTAATCGATCGCGACCGGACTCGCGTCCTCGATGAAATCGAAGTCGATCGCCTTCTGTCCCGTCAATATATTTCCCGTGGCGAGTCGGGCTCGGAAACCACGCGCGACGAGATCGCTCACCCGGTCGGACCCGTCCTCTTCCACGTCTCTCTTCGTCAGGCCGAGTCGCTCCGGCTCGATTTCGATGACGACGGGAATTCGGATCTCACCCGTTTCACGATCGAGTTCGAGATCGACGTCGAGCACTTCGCCCAACTTGATCCCGCGAAACTCGACGGGTGAACCCTGGACGAGCCCCGACACGGATCCGTCGAAGTAGAGCAAGAAGCGGCTCTTGAAGAGATAGCGCGGACGCCGCGTCGCCTGTTTATTCGGATAGAGTTCGAAGACCATGTTCTCTGGTACGTCTCGCGCAACGGTGACCGTCGCAGGCGTTTCGAAGGCGATCCCACCGACCATCATCGAGATCAAGGACGGGCTGTCGATCTGGATGCCTTCGGCCGTCACGACGGCGTCGAGTCCCGAGGCATTCCAGAAACGCGTCGTCGATCGGACTCGACGATCGTGGGGCGCCTCGATGAAGACCTGTACGCTGATCGATTCTCCGGCCAGATCGAGGGAATATCCTGCGATCTGCCCGACTCGAAGCCAGCGGTAGTAGACGGGCGACCCGACTTCGACGGAACCGAGTTCCTGCGCGCGAAGATCGAAGAGCGTGCCCGGCTTGTCCGAAGTCACGACCGGCGCCTTCTCCAATCCGGTGAATTCGTAGGTGCGCGCGCCCTCCTCCGAGGGGTCGACGGCGATATAGGCACCGCTCAGGAACGTGCCGAGGCCCGAGATCTGCCCCGCGGACACGACCGCTCGGACCACCCAGAAGCGGGTTCCCTCTGTCAGATAACGCGAGACCCCGTTTACCAGGTTCGCCGTCACGCGAACCTGGGTCAGGTCGTCGGTCAACTCGACGGCCTCGACGACCCCGATATCGACTTCCTTGTACTTCAGCCGGGTCTTCCCCGCCTCGAGCCCTTCCGCGCTCTCGAAGACGATTTGGACCGTCGGCCCCTGTTCCGACCACGCCCAATAGGCGAGATAGAGCCCGACGACCGCTGCGACCAGCGGAATCAGCCAGACGCTCGAAGGACGCGGCCGCGCCCGCACGATCGCCTGGGGCGCATCGGATTGCCCGGATCCACTCGTCGAGTCATCCGCCATCGACTTCCTCTTCCTCCCCTTCGACGCTGACGAGCTGATCCCAGATCAGCCGCGGATCGAAATTCTGTGCCGCAAACATGGTCAACACGACGACCGCCCCGAAAAAGAAAGCCCCAATCTCGGCATCGACCGAAGCCAGTGAGCCGAGATGGACCAAGGCTACCAGGATCGTCACGACGTAGACGTCGACCATCGACCAGCGCCCGACGGCTTCGACGATCCGATAGAGTCGCGCACGCTCGCGGGGCCGCCACTGGCTCCCTCGCTCGACCGAGACCGTCAGAGCAAGCAGAGACAAGATCTTGAGAACCGGCACGACCACACTCGCAATGAACACGATTGCGGCGAGCGGCCACATCCCGTGAACAGCGAGGAAGATCACGCCGGACAGGATCGTATCAGCCTGACTGCTGCCGAGTGAGGTCACCTTCATGATCGGGTAGAGATTCGCCGGTACATAACAGATCATCGCGGCAACCAACAAGGCCCAGGTTCTAGAGAGGCTGTTCGGCTTCCGGTGATGGACCGGGGCCCGGCACCTCGGGCAGCCGAGGCTCGAAACGGAGTCCGACGGAATGGACACCACGAGGTTGCAGGTATGACATTGTGCGTGCATCCCGACCGAGGACGTCGCCGGCGGTGTCATTCGAGGTCCCCGATCTCACGCCAGACGATCTCTCGATCGAGAAAGGCCGATGTTCCCGCCAGGATCGGAATCAGGAGTGCGAAGGCCCAGAGTGCCAAACCCGGCAGGATGTCGGCCATGTCGGCCAATTTGACGAGCGCCACCATGATTCCAATCAGGAACACCTCCATCATGCTCCACGGCCGGCAACGCTCGACCCAACGAAACGCGATGACCGCCCCCGGTACACGAAGACGAAAATGAATCGGGGCCACCACGTACAGAAGCAATCCGATCTGGAGTGCGGGAGCGAGGATCGTCGTCAGGAACACGAGGGCTGCCACGGCATAACGCCCCTGCTCCCAGAGTGCTGCCGCCCCGGAACCGAGGGTCGTCTGGGTGACCTGCCCCTGCATTTCGAAAGAAAGGAAGGGATAGGCGTTCGCAACGACGAAGAGTATCGCCGCGGCCATGGCCAGAGCGAGGGTGAACTCGACGGTCTGACGCTGGCGGCGGAAGAGCGTTCCACCACAGCGGCCACAAATTGCGGCCCCGCCGTCTGGAACCTCGGGTTCCTCGACCACCGCGTCGCATTCATGACATCCGACGAGCGCCAATCCAACTCCCCAGGAAGCAGGGCCGATCGGCTCCCCCCCCGTCTCACCCGCACCGATCCATCATGGCCGGGGCCCATGAGCCACGATACTGGAATCGAGCTCGACCCCCACTCCTCGCACAGAGCTCATTCAATCGGGGCGTAATACCCACATGCGAATCCAGTTCTTCGCGACGACTCCCCCTCCCCATCTACACCCGAGGCGTTCCGGGGGGCAACGGTCTCGGTCCGTCTTCCCTTGATCCAGCCCCATCGAGTGGAGTGAGGCAGTCCGGTTCTTCATCTCGCGCGGCGCGCGGAATCAATTCGCTGATCCTTGCGATGCCAGCGGTCCTCGAGCCACTGCCGCTGGGCCTCACGCGTATCCGGAATTTCCGCGCGCGGAATCCGCTCGACATCGACTCCGATCTCATCGACGCCGCCCGAGAGGAAATCCAGAAACGAGACGGGCCGCGAATATACGATCGTCACGTCGAAGACCGAGTCGACTTCCCCATCGAGCGCCTCGAGCAGCGCAGTCAGACCCCCTGCGCGCGGTCGCAGAAGGTGACGGTAGGGGCTCTCGCTCGCCGCATGTTTTTCGGGGCTGAAACGGGTGCCCTCGGCGAAATTCATCAGGGCCGCGGGCCGCTCCAGCAACACGCGGCACGCCGCGTGAAGCGCCTCGAGATCTCCACGCCGGCGTTCAGCGTCGTCCGCGCCCGTGCGGCTGCGACGCCGCAGCATGGGAAAGTCGAAGGCCCAGAAGATCACTCCCAAAACGGGGATCCAGACCAGGCTCCGCTTGACGAGGAACTTGAGCAGCGGGCCGTCGTGGACCAGGATGCTCTGAAGCAGGAAGATGTCGGACCACGAGGCGTGATTGGCCACGACGACGTAGGTCTTGTTCCGGTCGAGATCGAGGACGGGCCGGTTCCAGCGAATGCCGATGACGCCCCGTAGCCAGGCGTCATCCACGGACACCGCCACGCGATAGATGAGGTCCATCAGACGATCTGCCGTCCCGCGAAAGGGCGGCGCAATGAGCTTCATCACGCCGATGAGGACCAAAGGGAGCGCCCACACCGAGAGGTTCAGTGTGATCACGATGAGGGAAGCGGCGCTCTTCAGATAGGACCAGGGTGTCACCATGCTGACCGCGTTTCTATTGCTTCGTTTTCGCGCGCGACTTCTTGGCGGATTTCTTGGCGCCCCTCTTCGCGACCTTCTTCGCCGCCTTCCGGACAGCGGCTTGGGTCGGCAGGGAATCCGCGAACACGATCCCCCGCTCGACCCAGGCTTCGAGATCCACGTCCTCTTCGAAGCCCTCCGTTGAAACGTAGATCATGCCCTTCATGGCGCGTCCGGTGAAATCCATCTCGCGGGCGTGCGGAAGCGAGAGGCATCCCGCGTAGGCGTCCGGCCCGACCCGAACCATCAGTTCCTCACCGACGATCCTCGGCTCCGCTTCCGTGAGTTCTCGAAGTCGTTGCGCCAAACCTTCATCGAATGCCATTCGCTTCTCCCTTCGCGATAGCCAAGGTCGCACGGCCTGCAGAACCGGCCGATCCGAACTCGAGCCGCCCTCTTCGATCAGCCGCCGAGTACCCCCCGGCGATCGATCGTGCGGGCCTGCGCCCGAAGACCCTCGCAAAAATCCGGATGGGCGATCTCCGCAAGCTCGCGGGCACGCTCCCCGACCGTCCTCCCGGCCAATTCCGCAACCCCATACTCGGTCACGACCACGTCGACCTGATGGCGTGGACTCGTCACGATCGAAGCGGCGGGGAGCGTGCCTACAACGCGAGAGCAGAGCGCATCGCCCACTCGAACGGTCGAGGGCAGGCAGAGTAGTGATCGACCTTCCACCACGCGTCCGGCACCCGCCAGGAAATCCTCGTGCCCCCCGATCCCGGAATGCTGGACGCCAGCGATCGAATCAGCGACCACCTGGCCCATGAGATCGACCGAGAGGGCGCCATTGATGGAAACCATGTTGCGATTGCGGGCGATGACCGCGGGGTCGTTCACGATCTCAGCGGGCAGGAATCGGACGAGCTCGTTTCCGTCGAGCCAGTCGTAGAGCGCTCGATCTCCCATGGCGAAGGTCGTGATCGAAACGCCGTCGAAGGTGCCCTTTCGATTCGAGATGCGCCCGGCTTCGTGAAGCCGCATCAAGCCGGTAGTGAACATCTCACTGTGGACACCGAAATCTCCTCCGGATTCCTGGGCAAGCAGGGCGACGACCGCATTCGGTACGCCACCGATTCCGGTCTGCAGAGTCGCTCCCGGCTCGATGAAGCGGGCCACTTGCGAAGCGATCGCCTCTTCGACCGCGCCGCCTGGAACGTCTGGGAGTTCCGTTGGCCGGGCGTCGCTCTCGATCCAGACGTCGACGTCCTCGAGCGCGATCGAATGCAGATGGTCGGGTGGGATACCCAGAGTGCGAGGAAAATGCGGACTCGTCTCCACCACGAGCAGTCGTTCGGGATCGCTGGCTGCGGAATGAATCTCCTCGACACTGGCCCCCGCATGAAGTGAAAGCGAGAGGCGCCCGTCCTCGTCCGGGGGCGCAGCCGCCGTCGCAATCACCCGGGGATCGAAACGTCGACCGATTTCGCGAAACCGCCGGAAATCCGCTGGCACGAATTCGACGGCGTGTCCGGCTGCACGAAGTGCGCGCTCAGCCGGACCGAAGAATCCCGACCGCAGGCGAACTCCGGGGTGCGCAAACACGGCGAAGAGATCGACCAGCAGTGCCCCGAATACCCTCAGATCCTCCCAATCCTTCCGCTTCCCGAGGGCGTGCAGAAACGACTTGGGTTGGCCGGGGCCGAGTGGAATCACAAGCCGATCCGCGGGCTCGAGCATCGCTGCGGCCGCGTCGGCAGAGACGGGGTGGGGGGCGCTCATGTCGTGCTCATGATGAGCCAGCCCCCCCGCAGACGCCAATGTTGCGCGTAGCGCGGTCGCGAAGGCTGCCGGGTCGATTCAACCTCCCGCAGGTCGCCCGCCCTGCTGTGCGACTTCCTTGCGCAGCCGACGGGATCGCCCGGTAGAATAGAGTGATGGGATCAGTGAAATCGCGACCCGCCGGCCCCGTGCACGACGGTCCGGAATGGCCCCGAGTGGAGCCGGGCACACGGATCATTTTTCTCACCGACACGTCGAGTCGGCTCGAGCGGCGACTGATTCACCATTGGATCGCGCATGCCCGCCCGGAATCCTGCCCATCTGAAACCGTCGAAATCGTGGCGATCTCCGCTTCCCGCCGCAGGCGCTCGACGGGCCGCGATCATCCGTTACTCGAGACCACCCTTGCATCACCCGGTGACCCACTCATGTGTCCCCTGCGTGTCATCTGGCGCGGGGCCCTGCGCGACGGCCAACGATCCGCGAGCGCCCTCGGACTCCTCACGATCGGAGACCCACGCGACCCGAATTGGATCCGGCAGGCCTGGGTCCTCCGGCGTGACCCGGATCGATGCGTAATCGTCTCGGGCGAACCCGCCACCGCCTCCAATCTTCGTGAGCGCTGGACGGCTGCCTCCGGCCCCGAAAGTGCGGAGACCGCGAGCTTCGCGGAGTTCGTCGCCCAAAAAGCGACCCTCGCGCTCGAACGCGCCGAGAGAGGCATCCGGGGCGCTCGCTACAAAGTTCCGCGACTCGTCCACGAGGAGATCCTCGGCCGCCCGGCCTTTCGGGGCGGACTCTCTCGGATTGCGGCCGAGCAACGCGCGGAGGGCAAATCCGACGCCTCCCTCGCCGCACTCGCGTCGGAAGCGACTCGCGACCTCAGGGAGATCGCCGCGACTCACAGTCCCTTGATCATCGATCTCGTGATCAGCGTGATTCGCTGGCTCTACACCCGTGGCTACGACGAGAAACTCGTCTACGACGCGGCGGAGATGAAAGGCATCGCCGCCCTCGAAGAGCGTCACCCCGTCGTATTCCTCCCCACGCATAAACACAACCTCGACCATCTCGTGCTCCAATACGCCCTCCACGAGCACGGCCTTCCACCGAATCACACGGCCGGCGGGATCAACATGAACTTCTTTCCCGTCGGACAACTCGTTCGGCGGGCCGGCGTCTTCTTTATTCGCCGCACCTTCCGTGACGACCCGGTCTACAGGCATACGCTCGCGCACTACATCGACTATCTGATCGAGAAGCGTTTCCCTCTCGAGTGGTATATCGAGGGCGGGCGATCGCGGTCGGGAAAGCTGCTTCCCCCACGCTTCGGCCTGCTCGCGAACGTCGTCGATGCCTATCACCGCGCGAAGAGCGAAGACGTCTACCTGGTGCCCGTGTCGATCGCCTACGACCAGATCCAGGGACTCGATGGGTATGTCGAAGAGCAGCGAGGCGGGGTCAAGAGGGACGAGAGCTTTTCGTGGTTCCTGGTCTTCATCCGACAAATGAAGAGGCGCTACGGCCGCATCCATATCGCGTTCGGCGATCCGCTTTCACTCCGTGAGCAACTCGGCGAGAATGGAACCGGCGCCTCGAGCCCATCCGGTCGACGCTTCGATCTCGAGAAGCTCGCCTTCGAAGTCTCGGTCCGAATCAACCGCGTCACGCCGATCACGCCGACCTCGCTCGTAACCCTCGCGCTCCTTGGCACGACCGGTCAGGCCCTGACCGTCCCGGAAACCCGTCGATCGATCACGAACTTGCTCGAGAACGTGCGAATGCGACAGCTACCAACGACCGCCGATTTTCACCACCTCGAGAGCGACGAAGGCGTCGAGTTCACACTGAACGCCCTTGTCGAGAACGATGTCGTAACGCGCTTCGACGAAGGGCTCGAAAGGGTCTACGGAATCGGGGACGAGCAACAGCTCTCCGCCGCATACTACCGGAACACCATCGTTCACTTTTTCGTGGGCGGCGCGATCGCGGAACTCGCGATGCTGCGCGCGATCGGACGCGAACATCGAAACGTATTACCACTGTTCTGGGACGAGGTCATGCGCCTTCGCGACCTCCTGAAATTCGAATTCTTCTTCGCGGAGAAGGAGGCATTCCGTGAGGAAATCCGTGACTTCCTGGAGCTGAATCATCGCAACTGGGAAAAACGGATCGAGACCTTCGAACTCGACCCCGAGGAGATGATCCGCCGAACGCGACCCTTTCTGTCCCATCGAGTGCTCCGACCCTTTCTCGAGAGCTATCGCGTCGCAGCAGATCAGCTGACGACCATCCCGCTGGAAGCGGAGTTCGATGAGAAACGTTTCCTGAAGGATTGTCTCGGACTCGGGCGTCAATACCAGCTCCAGAAGCGCATCCATGCGGCGGACTCCGTCTCGAAAGCACTCTTCCAGACGGCACTCAAGCTCGCCGAGAACCGGGGTCTGCTCGATACGAGCATCGACGATCTGGCCTCCGCTCGAATGGACTTCGCGGAGGAGATCCGGGACGCCGTGCGTCGAGTCGACATCATCGTCGCGCTGGCAGGGGGCCGGCGCGCGGGTTTTGCGTCCTAGCCCGATCGGGGTTCGCAGGGCGCTCCTTGCCCGACTTCCTCTGGTAGAGTCCTGATCCCGACACCACCCTAACGGACCACGGAGAAAGACCATGCAGGACGCAGCCCTCCAGGCGATCCAGGATCGAATCGATATCGAAGAGCTCCTCAATCTCTATGCCGAGATGGTGGATCGCCGAGAATGGACGAAGATGGACCGGATCTTCGCCCTGGAAGCGACGATCGACTACACGTCGACCGGGGGACAGAAGGGCCCGTTCCGCGAGACCCTCGCGTGGCTCGATCGTGCCCTCGAGAGCTGGCCTATCAACCTGCACGTCGTCTCGAATGTGATCATCGAGTTCGACGGTGACGTCGCTCGCAGCCGCTGTTACTACCACGCCCCAATGGGCCGGAACATGCCCGACGGTCAGCAATACGTCATCACGAACGGCGGGCGTTATTTGGACAAGCTCGCGCGAACGACTGATGGCTGGCGAATCGTGGAGCGCGTCTGCGAACAGACGGTGATGCAGGGTTCGCTACCGGAAGGGTACGAAATCCCGGGCTAGACCTCTATCCGTGGCTCGATATATTGCGCCCGGTACTCGGAAAAGGCGCGCTTGATCCCCTCCTCGGTCAGACCGTACTCCGAGAGCGTGTACTGGTGGGGCGGGCGCCCATCTCGCGGGTTGTCGACGCGCCACTGCTCCATGCCCGCGCGCGCCGCATCCGTCATCTCGATTCCGAACACGTCGTACGCACGTTCGATTTCGGAGATCGGATCCTTCATGGCGTCACGGAACCAGATATCGACGAAGCGGTCGGCGTCGTAGCGTTTGCGGGACTCCATCGCGCGCGAGGTTCCCCAGGCGAGTCGCTCCTGCCATTGCGCACCTGCCACGTTCGCCTCGGTGTCATCGCTGTAGAGCGCCCACATCGCATGATTCATCGACGCAGCGGAGGGAATCGTATCGATCGGATCGCGGTGTGTCTGAATCACGTTTGCGCCTGGGAAGACATCGAAGAGCGTGTCGATATATCCGAGGTGGCCGGGGGTCTTGAGAACCCACCGCTCACGAACGTTTCCGCGCTGCCGCTTCTGCCATTGCAAGGATTGGAGCAGCTTCCTCAGATACAGATAGGAGGGCGTCCAGTCCTGTTCGGTGATCCAGCTGCGATAGGTCGGAATATTGGCGAACGCCTCGGGGACATGGGAGAGGAAGGAATGCTCCAGCAGCATGATCTCTTCGTCGGGCGCGTTCGCGTCCCACGGATGGATCGATGCCTGGCGGGGATCGGCTTCGAGGATCGCGGCAACCTCTGCTTCTGCAATCGGAATCCTGGGCTCGGACTGACTCCAGTCGGTCCCCCGATGCGGCGCAGGGAATCGCGTCTCCCACCACATGCAGGCGTGGTTGCGCGGGTCGCTCGCGATGATCCGTTGCAGCATCGTCGTTCCCGTTCGCATGAGTCCGATCACGACGAGTGGTGCGGCAATCTCCTCTTCGAGGATCTCCGGGTAACGCAAAATCCAATCCTGCGTCTTGAGCCGGGTTTCGAGACTCTCGAGAATCCGCGAACGCATGAGCGTTCGACCGAGATCATTGAGCGGCGCTTCTTCGCGAAGCGACTTCAGCAACACGCCGAGGGGCTCGCGAAACTCGTCCTCGCCGAAATCGCCTAGCCCCGAGTTCGCCTGAGCGTCGGAAATCAGATCGGCCTCGTCGAATGCGGCCCGATTGTCGGCAGATCCGCTGCTCATGTCGCTTGCTCCCGGCCCCGATGGGCACATTCCCTTCGATCGTTGCGGAATTGGGCTGAATCGACCCGGGCCGAACTTAGGAGTTTCGAGGAGCTGCATCAATCCGCCCGGTGCGGCGAAGACCTGAGCTTCGACTTATGCGAGACTAGAGATCCGGCCCAACGCGGAGGAGCCCCCCCGATGCCGCAAAAATCCCAGAACACCCCTGAACTCGCCTCCATGGAAGATCGAACCGAGAAGGTGATTCGATGGATCGAGCAGAATGTGGGTGGCCGAGTCACGCACATCGACCCGCAGGCGCGGTGGCGACCGGTCTGGTTCGCCGAGGTGGAGGTCGACGGCGAGAAGCTGGAACTCTGTGTGCGGGGCGACCGGCTCGACTGCCGGCACGGCTTCCCCCTCGAACACGAAATGCATCTACAGCAACAGCTCCACGCCGCCGGGATTCGAGTCGCGAAGGTCTACGGATGGTGTGACGATCCCCGCGCCTACGTCATGGATCGCGTGCGAGGCGTCGAACACTTCAACCAGACTGATGACGCCGAGCGGGATTCCGTCATGCAGGACTACATGGAGATCCTCGCCTCGATCCATTGTCTGGATATCCAGCCCTTCGTCGACGCCGGGATCATGCGTGCGGGGAAGCCCGAGGAATCCGGCCGCCTCGGCATGAAGATCTACGAGGACGCCTATCGTGCCGTGAAGAAGCGGCCCGACCCCTTCCTCGAATTCTGCCTCGCCTGGCTCAAGCGGAATCCACTCGGTGGCCCGATCCGGGAAACCGTGGTCCTCTGGGACTCGGGACAACTGATGCACGAGAAAGGTCGCGTGACTGCCGCGATCGATCTGGAAATCGGTCATATCGGTGATCCGATGATGGATCTGGCCGGCTTTCGCATGCGCACGAGCGTCCTGGGATTCGGTGATTTCAACGCACTCTATGATCACTATGCGAAGCACGGCGGCCAGCCGGTCGATCGAAAGGCGATCGAGTACTACCACTTCTGTTTCACGCTCAGCAATCAGCTCGCATTCCATGACGCTCTCGCGTCACCGCCTTCGGGCTCCGACTACATGACGAACATGCAATGGTGCGCCGAAACCAACATCTATGCGATGGAGGCGCTCGCGCAAATCATTGGGATCGAACTCCAGGACGTACCCATGCCCGAGGCGACGATCTCGACGGCCGCGGTGGCGCAATCGCATCTGATCGATTGGTTGCGCCACTTCGAAGCCGATGAGGACTATACGCAGCATCAGTTCCGGATCTTCTTTCGCCTCGCGCGTCACATCGCTCGAACCGACGAGATCGGCGATGTCGTCGACCAGTCAAACCTCGATGACCTCGAAGGATTATTGGGGGTTCGCCCCGCAACCTGGCAGGAGGGCGACGATGCCCTCGAACGCTTCGTCCTCGAAGATGATGGAATCCACGACGAAGCTCTCGTCCGACTCTTTCACAAGAGGACCTCGCGATACCTGATGCTCTGCGGACCCAAGGGTTCGGCCATTGCGCGCCACAATCCGATCCCCGACTTCAGCGTCTGATTTCTCTCCTGCCGAGAGATTACGACCCTTCGACCCGCCTTCGACCCGCCTTCGCCCCCCCCTCGCCCCCCGGAGAAAATGTGTCCAGCTATGAATGTATCCGATTCGAAATCGACGGCGCGGTCGCGGTCCTCACCCTCGATATGCCGAAGAAGCTGAATGCAATCGATGTCGCGATGCTTCACGAGATGATGGACGCCGTCCACAAGATCAATGACGACCCGTCGATTCGCGTCGCCATCCTGGCGGCCAGCGGAAGCAGCTTCTGCGCCGGCGCCGATCTGAGAATCAAGCTTGAGCCGGGCCGCACGACCGCCGATCATCTGAACGAAGACCATCGACCGGTTCTACTCGCGATCGCGAACTCGCCGAAACCCTGGATCAGCGCGGTCCAGGGCGCCGCGGCGGGAATCGGTAGCGCGTACGCGATGAATTGTGATCTGACGGTCATGGCGGATGACGCCTACATCTATCAGGCCTTCGCAGCGATCGGACTGATCCCAGACGGCGGCGCGACCTGGCATCTCGCGAACACGCTCGGCCGAAAGCGGGCCTACGAGGTGATCGCGACCGGCGAGCGGCTGCCCGCTGCACGCTGCCTCGACTGGGGTCTTTGTAATCGAGTCGTTCCGGCCGCGACTCTGCTCGATGAAACCCGTAGTTGGGCGACGAAACTCGCGTCGCGGGCCCCGCTCTCGCTCCGCTATGCGAAGGACGCCGTCCGAACCGCGGTCACGAGCGATCTCCCCCGCACCTACGACCGCGAGGTCGAACTCCAGACGATCTGCAGCGAAAGTGAAGATGCTAAGGAAGGCATCCGGGCCTTCATCCAGAAGCGGCCACCGGAGTTCAAGGGGCGCTAGCACCAGACCCGGACGGAATCGTCGTAAACTCTGCCGAAGGGCACTACATCGAGTACGAGGTAACCTCCCATGACCGTGCGCGACGGCATCAGCGTAAAGAAACTTCTCGACGAAGCGAATGCTGACATCGAGGTCGTGTCCGCAGAGATGCTGAAGAGCGAGATCGCCGACGAGAACCTCGTCATAATCGACCTCCGTGATATTCGCGAACTGGAGCGAGAGGGACATCTGCCAGGCGGGGTTCACACGCCACGCGGAATGCTCGAATTCTGGATCGACCCGGATAGCCCCTACGCGAGGCCGATCTTTCAGGAAGACAAGCGCTTCGTCTTCTACTGCCAGTCGGGCTGGCGTTCGGCCCTCGCCTGCGCGATTGCCAACCGGCTCGGACTTCAACGCGCGAGTCACCTCGAGGGTGGATTCACCGCCTGGAAGGAAGCGGGCGGCGAGATCGTCCCCTACGAGCGCAAGAAGCGATGAACCCGGTCTGCGCCTGACCCACGGGCGGTTTCCGCCCCCCCGACTCTGATATCTTGACCGGGCCTCTGGCATCGGGCCGCTCGCGTCGAGCGCGCCGTGCCCAAACGGAGAACGCCATCATGTACGACCTCATCATCCGCGGTGGAACCCTCATCGACGGTACCGGCGCCCCAGCGAAGCAGGCGGACGTGGCCGTAGAGGGGGACCGCATCGTCGCCGTTGGAGCCGATCTCGGAGAGGCGCACCGAGTCGTCGACGCGACTGGCCTCCTCGTCACGCCCGGATGGGTCGACATCCATACCCACTACGACGGACAGGTGACCTGGGATCCGCACGTGACCCCCTCCGGTTGGAATGGCGTGACGACGGTCGTCATGGGCAACTGCGGCGTGGGATTCGCACCGGTCCGCCCAGGCAAAGAAGACTATCTGATCCAGCTGATGGAGGGTGTCGAGGATATTCCCGGAACCGCACTCAGCGAGGGGATCGATTGGCGATGGGAAAGCTTCCCCGAATACCTCGACGCGCTGGAAGAGATGCCCCGTTCCGTCGATATCGCTGCCCAGATTCCCCACGGCGCTGTGCGCACCTACGTGATGGGCGACCGCGGAGCGAGGAACGAAAAGGCGGAGCCGGGAGAGATCGACGAGATGGCCGCGATCGTCAAGGAAGGACTCGAGGCCGGCGCTCTTGGATTCTCGACTTCCCGAACGCTGCTCCATCGCGCCAAGGACGGTGAGGTCGTGCCCGGTACCTATGCGGAAGACGATGAGGTCATGGGCATCGGCCGTATGCTAGGCGAGGTCGGACACGGCGTCTTCGAAGTCGCGAGCGACCTCGCACCCGAAGGCGCAGAACTCGAGTGGATGAGTAGACTCGGCAAGGAGACGGGCCGCCCCGTCACCTTTGCCTGCTTGCAGAATCCGATGGATGGAGACCAGTGGAAGCGTCTGCTCGAAATCGTGGATCAGGACGCCGCCGAGGGCGGCCACTTGACACCCCAAGTCGCCCAACGCCCGGCGGGCCTCATCTTCGGTTTCGACAGCTCACTTCACCCCTTCCGTCTGAAGCCGTCGTTCTTTCCCCTCTCGGAACTCGACTACGAGGCGCGACTCGAGGAGCTCCGGCGTCCAGAGGTTCGTCGCGCGATCATCGACGAGGAACCGCGCCAGGGAAATATTCCCGGCATCACGGCGATGATCACATCGGCCTGGCAGATGATGTATCCGATGGGAACGCCGCCGAATTATGAGCCCGGGCCCGAAGACTCGGTCGAGGCTCGCGCCAAGAAGGCGGGCGTCACCCCCTCGGAATTCGCGTACGACTCGATGCTCGCAGGCGAGTTCCTGTACATGCCCTTTCTCGGCTACGCGAACGGCGACCTGGAAGACATCCGCTCGATGATGACCCACGAAAAGGCCGTCTTCGGCCTATCGGATGGCGGCGCCCATTGCGGCCTGATCTGCGACGCGAGCATGCCGACCTTCCTACTCACCTATTGGGCAAGAGATCGAGTGAAGGGCGAGAAATTCCCGATCGAGTGGATCGTTCAGCAACAGACCAAGCGAACCGCCGAGTTCTATGGAATGAAAGATCGCGGCGTGGTCGCGCCGGGCATGAAAGCCGATCTGAACGTGATCGACTTCGAAGCTCTCCACATCCACGGACCCGAGATGGTCAACGATTTACCGGCCCGAGGGAAAAGGCTGATCCAGCAGATCGATGGCTATCGCTACACCATCAAGAGTGGCGAAGTCACCTACGAAGGCGGAAAGCCCACGGGCGCGTTGCCCGGGACACTGGTGCGGGGGCCGCAAGCCGCGCCTCCCTCCTGATCCGGGCCTCGTTGGGATCCCGCACCCCGCCCACGAGCCACGATCAGTTCGATGACTCGGCATCTCTTATGATCGGACCCAACATGCTCGGGATCTGCGTATCTCGGCCGTGCTTGAAGCGAAGCGCACAGCGCTCGCAGCCCAGACCGATCGTGTCGTTCGCGTTGACGCCCATCCCCATCAGCCGGCTGTAGGTCACGTCGAAGAAATTGCAGTAGGGCTTCAGGTCGTGCAGATCGTTTGCATCGTACCACTTGTTGACCGCACACTCGTCGAAGACGAGTGAGAACTCGCCATCCGGTCCGTTCTCGACGCTCCACACGAAATCAGCGGGGTAGCCGCGCTCTCGCGAGCGACTTGCCTGAGACTCGAAGAAGGCACGCGCCGGCCCGCTGAACGTCAGGCGACCGACGAGTCGAAGCAGAAAGGTCGGAATCTTGCGCAGCCAGCCGTCGACGACGGCATGGCAGATCGCAATCGTCTGAGAAGCCGGCCGACCCCGGGCCGACAGCGCACGATGAAGTGCCGCGATCCAGCCGTTCACCAACATCACCGGTTGAAAGACGTTGGCCGATCCTCCGATGTCGGGAACCGTGGGCAGGATACGCGTGTATTCTTCTCGCGCGGCGACCGCGATGGCGGCAGCGAAATCCGCACCCTCCTCTGCCTCGAGTCGGGTGCGAGCAGATCGGAGAAAGAACTCGAACGCGCGGTTTCCGAGGGTCATGGTCCTCCCAGCGTCCCGTGCTATGGCTGCACAGCCGGTCGCGCCGAGCTCGCAGTCTTGAACTCATTCGCAGTCTTGAACTCATTCGCAGTCTTG
>JAPYTP010000001.1:13694-83017 GCA_029941885.1 Myxococcota bacterium | reverse complement strand
TCGCAGTCTTGAACTCATTCGCAGTCTTGAACTCATTCGCAGTCTTGCACGTCGAGGTACCGCTCGCGCTCGACATCGGCTCGGAGGCGAAGATACCCTATGGTGAGAAGCTCATGAAAGGCCTCGATCTAGACGATCATCGGAGCATTCCGGGAATGACGAGCAATCTCGATTGGAAGATCGGCGACCTCAGTGTCACGCGCATTCAAGAGTCGGAAAATGTGGGGCTCGACTGGGTGCTGACGGATGCGACCCCCGAGAACCTCCGCAAGATCAGCTGGTTGGCGCCCCATTTCATCAATGCAGAGGGTGAGGCCCTGTGGAGCGTGCACGCCCTCATCGTGGAAACGCCAAGCCGACGGATCCTCGTCGATACCTGCGTCGGCAATGACAAGAACCTCGCGGTCCCCTTCTGGAACCAGTTGCAGGGTTCCTTCTTGACAGACCTGGCGGCGGCGGGATTTCCGCCCGACTCGATCGACACCGTACTCTGTACCCATCTCCATGTGGATCACGTCGGGTGGAACACGATTCTCGTCGACGGGAAATGGCGTCCGACCTTTCCGAATGCCCGCTATCTCTTCGCCCGAAACGAGTGGGCGCATTGGGAGACCCAGGACGACGAGTTCTCGAAGAACGTGCTCTCGGAATCCGTTCGACCGATCTGGGACGCGGGACTCGTCGACCTCGTCGATTCGGACCATCACGTCTGTGACGAAGTCTGGCTCGAGCCGTCCCCGGGCCATACACCGGGTCACGTCTCGATCCGCCTCTCATCGAAGGGCCAGGAGGCCGTCATTACAGGGGACATGATCCACCACCCCTGCCAGTTCGCGAAGCCCGGCTGGGGCGCTCCGGTGGACGTCGATTTCGACCAGGCGATTGCGACGCGAGAGGCGTTCCTGGAACGCAATGCAGCGCAATCCATTCTCGTAATCGGAACGCATTTTTCGACACCGACCGCAGGGCGCGTCGTCCGCGATGGCTCTGCCTATCGGCTGGACGTCGACTGAACCGCCCCCGCGCTCTCCAATCTCTCACGCGGGTTCTGGCTCCGGCCACCGCTAGCGACGTCCACGGATCAATCCGCCGGGTCGAGCACCCGTCGGCTCGCCATCGCGGAAGGTGATCTCGCCCTTGCAGATCGTGACCTCGATCCCGCTCGCCCGCTGAACGATTCGGGAGGCGCCGGTCGGGAGGTCCGAGATCACCTCGGGCAGCTGGAGCTCGACGGCGCTCAGATCGATGATGTTGAGATCGCCGCGCTTGCCGACTTCGACCGTCCCGCGATCTCCGAGGCCGTAGAGGTCGGCGCCTTCCTTGCTCATCATCTTCACCGCGTCTTCGAGCGCGATTCGGGCGCCACGCGTCCGATCGCGCACCCAATGTTGAAGTACGAAGGCCGGCCAACTCGCATCGCAGATCATGCTGCAATGGGCGCCTCCGTCTCCGAGACCGATCACGCTGAGCTCGTCGCGCATCATCTCCTCGACCGCATCGAGATTGCCCTCGGCATACCCCGTAAAGAAGACCGCCAGCACCCGCGTCTTCCCGTCCGTCGACCTGGCCGCTAGATCGACCATCGTGTCGTAGAGCAATCCCATCGAGTCGACACCCATCGCATCCGCTCGTGCCCCGATCGAGTCCTTGGCGTCGGGTTCGAAGACGACACCGTGCTCCATCGCAAAGGTACTGTGGATCGCGGGTCCGAGAATCAACATGCTGGGATTGTTCTCCCGAGACGCCTCGAGAATCGCCTCCCGCAGCTCGGGTCTCCGGAGCTCTACGACGCGCTCCACCGGAGGAAGGTCCGCAATCGCTTGATAGGCGGCGGTAAAGGCGAAGGGATTGAATGTATCGAGGGAGAGCATCAGTCCACTGCCTCGACTGAGGACCTGAGGAATCACGCGTGCTCCGGCGGCATTCGCCGCTCGACATTTCTCCATCACCTCGCGCCACTCATCGGGATAGGGATGATTCTGTGGCGCAGAGAACGTCACCTTCGCGCCCGTGGCGAGACTGATATCGCGGTAGAGATCGACCTCGCGCGGAATGGCACCGGCCTCTTCGTTCCCGCCGCCCGCCGGCACGACCTGGAGCAGATCCCCTCCGCCATCGACCACGGCCTGGGTGAGTGCCGTCAGCTCTTCCACGGGCGCGAAGGTTCCGGGGACGGGCTCTCCGTGGATGCTCGTATGTCCGGGCAAGCGATTCGTCGAGAAGGCCAGTGCGCCCGCTTCGACGGCTTCCTTGACGATCGCCGCCATCCTTTCCAGATCCTCTGCCGTTGCCGGTTCCTGATTGGCACCCCGTTCCCCCATCACGTAGACACGCAGCGCGCCATGAGGAATCTGGGTCGCGATGTCGATCGTCCGCGGCAGCTTTTCGAGGGCGTCTAGATACTCTGGAAAGGTCTCCCAATCCCACTCAATCCCCTCGTGGAGCGCGGTCCCGGGAATATCCTCCACACCCTCCATCAATTCGATCAGCCAGCCACGTTCGTCGGGCTTTGCCGGCGCAAAACCGACCCCGCAATTGCCCATTACGACCGTCGTGACACCGTGCCATGAAGAAGGGGTCAGAATGGGGTCCCAGGTGACCTGCCCGTCGTAATGGGTGTGCACGTCGACGAAGCCCGGCGTGACGAGTCGACCACGCGCGTCGATCGTCTCCCCCTCTCGGCCGTCGAGCGTCCCGGCTTCAGCAATCTCGCAGACCACTCCGTCTTCGACACGGATGTCGGCGGCCCGTGCCGGCGCACCGGTGCCGTCGACGAGATGGGCATTCTGGATGAGTAACTGACCCATGGGTCCTCCGCGTGGATGAGTGGGCCGCGTGGGGGATCGCTATCGAGTGCGGCGGCCCTCGACGATACGACCCCGCAGCCCTGCTGACGAGGGCTGCGATGAGGTTCGCCACGAGTGTCCTAATGTTGCGCTTTCGCCCAGAAGGGACTGCAGGAGACCGACCTTGGCCGAAACGATGCGTGCCTTTCGAATGACCCAATGGCAGCAACCCCCCGAGATCGTGGAAATCGACGTCCCCGAACCCGGCCCCGGCGAGCTCCGGATCAAGGTCGCCGGAAATGGCCTGTGCCAGAGCGATCTCCACATGCCCGAGATTCCGTCGGTCATGGAACAACTCATGGGCTGGCAGATGCCCTTTACGCTGGGTCACGAGGTGGGTGGCTGGATCGACCGCTGCGGCCCGGGCGTCGAGGGATACGAAGAAGGACAGCCGGTCGCGCTCGTGTCGACTCGTTCTTGTGGCGCTTGCCTCGAGTGCGATGCGGGCTTCGACAACGCCTGCGAGATGAACCAGAGGGGTCGCGGCTACGGAATGAACGGCGGCATCGCCGACTTCGTCCTGATCGAGAGCACACGACCGATCATCCCCCTCGGAAGGCTCGATCCGAAGCTCGCCGGCCCTCTCACGGACGCGGGAACCACTTCATACCACGGCGTTCGAAGGGTGATGAGCAAGCTCGGCGAGGGACGATCCGCACTCGTGATCGGAGCCGGGGGCCTGGGCGGTTTCGCCATCCAGTACATCAAGATTCTCACGAAGGCACGCCTGATCGTCGCCGATATTGCCCCGGACAAATTGCGACGCGCGAAGGACATGGGCGCCGACGAAGTACTCGATTCGGGAATGGATGACCTCGCGGGTGAGGTCATGAAACTGACCGAGGGGCGAGGATGCGATGCGGTGCTCGATTTCGTCGGAAACGACGCGACGATCGCCACGAGTATCGGCGTCCTCGCGAAGCTAGCGACCTACGCCGTGATCGGGGCGGCCAACGGAAAGCTCGACATGCCCCTGATGGGTGCGATCGCCGGCCGAAACGCGACAATCATTTCCTTCATCGGCGGCACCGACGCGGATACCCGGGCTGCGATCGATCTCGGGGACCAGGGTCTGCTGCGCAACGATGTCGAGTTCTTTGATCTCGCGGACGCGCAGAAGGCCTTCGACCGACTCGCCGCCGGCAAGATGGTCGGGCGCGGGATCATCGTTCCCTGAATCGATCCAGGGGTCGGAACCTCCTCCTCTCCTGCGGTCTCGCGGACTGGGACGGCTTCATTCGATTCGCGCCTACGGCGTGTACCAGATCGGCGAAGTGTAGGCACGGTCTTGCGTCGTCATCGGGACCTCCTCACTCATCTCGATCTCGAAATAGCGTTGATCGTAGGCCGTCCAGCGCGGCTTTGGAATCTCGATCACACGGACATAGTAGAAGGCGTGCTCGCTGGGATCGAAGTCGGGGTCCTTCCAGAAGGCCGTCAGCGCGGCCGCGCCAATCGTATTCGAGTAGCTGGCGTTCGCGATATCGACGGTCGATCCAACCGGCTTCTTCGCGCGCCCCCGCCAACCGATTCGGCGGTTATCCGAGACCGCGACATCGTAGATTCGCTCCCGGGTCGTCCCGCCATCATCTACCCAGCCCTTCACGATCTGGATCCGATCGAGGTTTGCGCCTTCGGGATCTCGGAGAGCGGCCACAAGAAACGTCGGTGACTTCCTCCCCTTCTCGACCCTTCGATCGCGAGCCTTCAGGTCACCTCCCATCGGGACTCCCCTCGCATAACCGATTCGGGCCAGATCCGGCGTCTCCTGGTCGCCCTTCTCGAATTCGAAGCCCCCGAAGAAGCGCACGGTCATTCGCGGTCCTGTCGTCGCGTACGTCTCGCGCCGCTGCATCGCCTCGAACAGCGCCTCCCGGGTATTCTCGCGAGCCCAGATCGCCGCATAGCCGGACGCCGCCATCTCCCACTCGTACCACTGGACCGAATCCGTGTTGTCCCCGAGAGCTGCAATCGGGTCGCCAACGGAGTCCGCACCTCCGTCCGCCGAAGCTTCGGGAAAGAGCGGCTGACTCCAGCGATTGGCCGAGGCCTCCGTTTTCGTCGCCTTGCCCCAGAAATTGTCCTCGGCTGCGGTGCCCAGGCCCGTGTGTGCGTCGGTACTCCCGATCAGACCGAACTTGAACGGATTGACGCCGACGGACCCTTCGAGGGCGAGCCCATTCTTGAGTGCTGGCCGGGCGTATTCTGCTTCGAGGAAGCTGTCCTCATGTCCCGCTCGACCGAGGGCCGCGCGATCCCAGGTCTCGTAGTCCGCGAATTCGTCGTTGGGCGAGAGCAGCGGATGGGACTCGCTGTCCCCCTTGTATTGCGTCACCTCGACGAGCGGTTCGCGGCGGGCCCGCTCCTCGGCATAGGCTGCATCGATCGGCTTCCCCGCGGAGTCTTCGAGCGCGAACATGAGCCCGCCACTCACGTTCGAGTTGTGCGGAATCGCCAGGATCCGCCCACCGGTCTCCGCTTCGTAGTCCGACATGAAACGCCAGAGCGACTCGGGCCTCGGATCATGGAATGAGCTGATCGGGATGACCTGCAGGGCCCTCTGCCCGTCGTCTGCGAAGATCACGTTGCGATGGAGATTCCGGCCGCCGGGAGTCGAAGTCCACTCGTAACCGATGAACGCCGTGAAGCGACCGGGTTCGTTCCAACGCTCCGCGTTTGCGACGACACGACTCCACGCGGTCCGCTCGACTTCGCGGCTCTCGATGATGTCCTCGCTCGCCAGCAACGACAGCCCAAACTCGGCGAACACCTTCAAGTGCTCGCCCGCCTTGCGCCACTCGAGCCAGCGGCGCCCGGTCTCCGTCCGGAGCAGTATGGGATCCTCGCGATCCAGCATGTTCATCACGCCGAGATATTCCGCATGGTCGCTCAAGAGTATGAAATCGAGGGGTCGACGTAGTCGAACGGGCATCCCGTTGTGTGCCGTGATCTCCTCACCCCGCGAGAAGCGGTAGACGCTGTCGGGACCGATCCGTCGATTTCCCATGTTGCCTGCATCTGCGGACCAGGAAGAGTGAATGTGGGTGTCGCCGAAGAAGACCTCGCGCGGAAAATCTTCCCCCGCATACGGCGAGTACCCCGCGGTGGCCTTCCCACCCTCTTCGACTTCAGCGCGGACGACTCCCGGAGAAAGAGATGCGCTCGCCAAATAGAGGCCTACCAGCCCGACCAGGCAACGAGTGATGACGACCGATCGAATCATGAACGACTCCCGGAGAAGGTCCGTTCCGAAATGGAAGTCCGGATCGGACGGTTTCGAAGTGCACCGCGATGTTACCCTGTCCGGGTCGATCATCTGCGCTCAGCCGAAAGCACCGACTCGCCAGGAGGTTCCCTTCTTGATCGTTCACGTACACCTCGACTCCTCGATCACTCTCGACGATCCCGACTCGTTCACCGCTTTCTCTGTGAGTGCGCCCGGTCTCGAGTTCGGGCAGGTCGTGGCAGCCTTCGGGGCGGACGCGAAAGCCAGAGACGACGACCATGTCTGGATCTCGATCTCGCGCCTCCACGAGCTCGGTTCGGTCCACGGCGACGCTGATTGGCGCAATGGATGCGACGGCATGATGGCTTTCGCAGCGAGCAAGGGCTGGGTCGACGAAGAACGCCAGCTCGTCCGGGCGCACATCGAGAGGTGAGTGCGTTCCCGGGCCGAGGCACCCTATCCGATCTCGTTTAGGATCTCGTGTTCGACCGTCAGGAAGACGTGCGAGTTCGCGAAGTCGATGAACTCACCCTCGTCTTCGAGCAAGCGCTGTGACGCCGCGAGCGCCGCCTCTCCCCCATCCCCACCCATCGACTCCAGATCGTCGAACCAGACTTCAGTGATCCCGTCGAAGGACTGGGCCGTGCCACGCGACGCGCGCAGCCCCTCGTTCATGGCTTCCGAGAGCGAATGACTCTGGACATAACGTCTCATCATGGGCAGATGCTCATGAAGCTTACAGACGAGCGGACCGTGCACATCGAGCCAGCGTCGCTGAAATTCCTCACGCGCCATGCCTTCCTTGCGGCGGCAACAAAAGACGAGCTTGATCATGATTCCCCCCCCGCCTCGATCGAGGCTTGTTTCAGGCGTGGATCACGGCGCCGCCGTCGACCCAGAGCGTCTGCCCCGTCATGTAGCTCGAATCAGGACCCGACAGGAAGACCGCAACCCGACCGATATCATCCTCACAGTCACCGAATCTCCCGAGAGGCACTTTCTCGAGGGTCGACGTCGCGACATCCGGATTCTCTCGAAAGAAGCGTTCCGTCGTCTCCGTCACAGCGGTCGGGCAGATCACATTCACGTTGATCCCGTCCGGGCCCCATTCCTTCGCCACAACTCCGCTCATCGCGCGCAGCGCCTCCTTGGCAGCGGCGTAGATCATGAAGCCGGGCCCACGTTCGGTCCCCGCCATCGAACAGATGTTGATGACGCGTCCGCCCCCGCTCGCCAGGAGATGGGGATGGCAAGTCTGCATGAAGTAGAAGCTGCCCCACACTTCGACCGAAAGCTGAAGCTTCACCTGATCGTCGGTGTGTTCGAGAAATGTGCGAAAGGCCGTATCCGGTCTCGCACCTGTTGCGCAGTTGATCAGAATGTCGACGCCACCAAATTCCTCGACGGTGCGTGCGACCGTCGCCTCTACTTGATCCCGCTTCCCGACATCACACTCGAGAAAGAGCGCCCGCAATCCGAGCTCGCACAATTCCTTCTCAGCTGCCGGGCCGGTTTGCGTGTTGATCTCCGCCATCACGACGGCGGCGCCTTCCTTCGCGAGCGCGAGTGAGATTCCGCGTCCCACTCCCCGCGCCCCACCTGTCACGATCGCAACTCTCCCGTCCAGAATGCCCATTCGAACTTCCTCCTCGCGTCAGCCGAGCTTCGCGATCACCTGATCCCGGAAACGTGCGAGCTCCTCCGGCAGCGCAGCCTCGAGATCGCCCTTCGGCGGCAGAACGACCACCCGGTCCGCCCCGAGTTCGGCACAGAACTCCGCCGTCTCGAGCGCGGTCTTCGCATCGCTCGTACCCGTGAGCGTGAGCTTGACTGCGTCGAGCGGGCGCCCAGCCTTTTCAGCGCTCTCCATGACCATCGGCATCAGGCGCTCGAGTTCCTCCTTGTTCGGGCCCCGAGTCGACCAATGTGGATAGAATTCGTCCCCATAGCGCCCGGCCCGCTGTGCGGCCGCTTCGCTGTGTCCGCCGATCATGAGGGGTACACCGCCAGGCTGAGCCGGCTTCGGATTGCTGATGACGCTCTTGAACTGGAAATAGTCACCCTCATAGTCCGAGACGTCCTCCGTCCAGAGCACCTTCAGGATTTCGATCCATTCGTTTGCACGTCGACCGCGATCGCTGAAGTCCTGACTCATCGCTTCGGCTTCCTCTTTGACCCAGCCGACGCCGACTCCCAACGTGATCCGACCCTTCGAGTACTGGTCCAGAGAGGCGACCTCTTTCGCGAGAATCAGAGGATTCCGCTGCGGGAGGATCAGCATCGAGGTTCCGAGCCGAATCCGCTCCGTCACTCCCGCGATCAGGCTCATCATGATCAACGGGTCGGGCATATTCGAATCCGCGGGAAGCGGCGTGCGGCCGGTCGTCTTGTAGGGATATCGCGAGTCGTACTCCATGTGCATCACGGCGTGATCGATCGTCCAGAGCGACTCGAAGCCGAGACTCTCCACCAATTGCGAATAGCGCACGATGAAGTCTGGATCCCCGATCGGTCCCATCTGTGGCGGGGGGATTCGAATTCCGAACTTCATGCTGTGTTCTCCTCCTTCGCAACACTTTCGCTGCCCCACCCATCCGTCGTCCAACGGACCCGAACCGGCGAGACCTTCGGGGCTGTCCGAAGAGGCGTCGCCATGGGAATTCGGTAGCAGAAGCACCGCGGCCAGTCATACGGGAACGATCGGCAAGCACCCTCCGAATCCACGACCGGGAAGCGACGGGGGCCGATTCGATTCCAGTCGCCGGAACGAATACCGTCAGTCGTGCCGACCTCGCTTCGAGCGCAATCGGGCGCGTTCCTGTCGTTCGATGATCGTATCAGCGGCTCGCCGACGAGCCGACAACCGATTCGCGTGTTCCCTCTGGCGTGCGGCGCTCGCACGCTTTCCGAGCGCTTCGATCGCGCTCTCGGCCGTGACCGACGGGAGTTGGATCATCCCGACCGCAACACCTTCCTCGAGTCCGGGCACGCTCTTTCGCATTCCGGGTGTATTCGTCGGTCCCGGCACGAAGGAAAGCACATCGACCTCGTGGTCCTTCAGTTCGTACCAGAGGCTCTCGCCCAACACGAGATTGAAGGCCTTGGTCGCTGCGTAGTTGACATAGTTTGGCGAACCCTGGAGCGCCGTCCCCGAGGCGATCAGCATCAACCCGCCCCGCCCGCGATCGACCAGGCGCTGGCCGAAATGATGGGTCAACGTCAACGAGGCGTGACAATTCACTTCGACGGCACGGTGAAGGTCTTCGAGCGACTCCGAAAGAAAGGGACCTTCCAGACCGATCGCGGCGTTGCAGATCACGAGGCCGATCTCATGCTCCTTCCCCGGACGATCCGTAACGTCGAGAATTTTCGCCAGAAAATCGCGACGCGAGAGATCGACAGCGATCGGAATGGCAGGCACGCCGAACGTCGAGGCCACTTCGCGGGCCGCCCCTTGGACGGTTTCCGCCTGTACGTCGAGCATATAGACGCCCAGGCCGCGCGCGGCGAGCGAATCGGCAAACGCCCGCCCAATCCCCTGGGCCGCGCCGGTCACGATTGCCGTCGGGCCATAGCGCTCTCGAAACGCCCGCACCTTCGCCGTATCGCGCATCCGCTTCACACTCGATGCTCGCCGGCTCGAGTCCTCATTCTCTCGCCAACCGGTCGGCGCGGTCGATGATCTCCATCGCCGAGCGTTCGAGAACGACCCCTCCGTCGACGGGCAGGATCCGCGCCGTGATGTAGTCGCTCGCGGGCGAACACAGAAAGAGCGCCGCGAGCGCAATGTCCCGGGGCACTCCAAGACGCTCGCGAGGGGTCCAGGCCGCGAGCTTCTCGCCGATGCCGGGTCTCGTCGCTAGCAGGTTCTGCTTCATGTTCTCGGTCGTTATGGCGCCGACGCGAATCGCGTTCACCCGGATCTCCGGCGCGTACTCCATCGCCATCATTCGGGTCATCTGCTCGAGCGCCGCTTTCGCCCCGCCGTAGGGAATCGATCCGACGTTCGCGGCTCGTGAAAAGCCCGAGGAGATATTGAGAACAACGCCGTCTCCCCGCGCCTTCATGTGTGGCACCACGGCACGGGTCAAATAGAAGGGCGAACGAAAATTGAGGCCGAGCGCCGCCTCGAAATGATCGTCCGTGGCGTGACGGGTCGGGACATGACCGCCGCCGCCGGCGTTGTTCACGAGGATGTCGATCGCACCGAACCGATCGATCGCGGCTTCGACGACCCGGTCCGCCGAATTCGGCTCCGTCAGGTCACACGCGACCGCGACTCCGCTCCCACCCGCGGATTCGATCTTCGACACGGTCGTTTCGATCTGCTCGAGCGTCCGTGCGACGCAAACGACTCTGGCTCCGACTTCGGCGAATGAGCGCGCTGTCTCGGCGCCGATTCCGCGGCCTGAGCCCGTCACGATGGCGACCTTGCCGTCGAGTCGGAAGGCGTCGAGGATCATCTCAAAAGGCCCGATATCGCTTCAACACGTGGCGCTGCCTGATCACGATCTCCTCGCGTCGCTCCTCGGGCGTCATCATCTTCGTCGTCGCCGGAAGATGGTCCATGACCTCAGAAAGTTTGACTTTCTTGCCCGTGATCTCCGGCCAATCGGAAGGGTCGGGGGTATCGCTATAGGCCCACCGCGGAGACATGAACACTTCGGGGTGGCCGGTCGTATCGATCCAGTTGTGCACTCCGGGATCTTCGTGGGCAATCACGAGCCGAATCACACCGTCCTCATCGACATGGGCCTGGTGCCCGTTTCGACTACTGACCCGATTCGCATATTCGATCGACTCCCCCCAGAGGTTGCCGAGCTGAAATCCGATGTAATTGGGCTGGACCTTGATCCTGTTCTCGACGATGAAGACCTCGTCCGGAGCGAGTTCGAGCACGCCCCCCGCGTAGAGGTTGGACGCCATCCCCCCGCCCGTCGCCGCCGAAGCCGCGTTCATCTTGTTGAACTTGTTCCGGGGAAAAGCGACGCCTGGAAGCGCGCCATCGCGCTCACCATAGGTTCCCATCGGGATCGTCCAGAATGCATTCCAGAAGTGCAGCTGATTCTTCACCATCTGCCCAAATTCGCGGAGCTGTTCTGCCATCGCATCGGGATCGAGGACTTCGGGGCTCGTTCCCTCGGCGCCGATCTGAGTCATGTCGAAGTGGACCGAATCCTCTCGCGCCCAGTCGCTGAAGATCTGTCGGCCACTCACATAGTTCGCATAGCGCTCGGGTCCCGCCGTCGGATCCGTAGGATGAGGACGGTCCACCACCTTGAGCGTCGGAACGAAATTTCCAATGTGGCCCTCGGGCCTCTCCGGGGCGAAGAGAATCTCGAAGGAACCATCCTCGTTCACTTCGATCATCGACGAATCGATCTTCCCCGTCTGGGTCTTCATGCCGGGTCGCAGCTCTGACAGGTCTCCGGAATCGCCGGCCAGACATCCCCAACTCACTTCGAAGATCATGTAGTGCGGGGCCTTGCGACCGGTGGGCGCCGGCGCGACCCCTTTCTGCCAGTGGCGCGCGTCCCCCATCTCCCCGCGAAGCGTGTAGCTCTGGCGGCCGTCGATCGGTGCAAAGAAATAGACGGCATCTGGATTGTCGATCGTGCTGCGCGTGATGATACTGAGCGCATTTCGAAAATGTGGACGCACCGGGTCCTCGTGGAAGGCGCGTTCGACCGCGCTGTGAACGAAGCCCATGAGGTATCGGTAGCCCTCGGCGAGATTCCGATCGTTTCCGGGGGCCGGCATGTATTGAGGCTGGTCGATCCCGTCCCGCGCTTCCTGCAGGGTCGAAATCATGTCTTCCCAGGCGGACCGCAGCGACTTCTGTGCATCACTCATCTGTCTCTCCTCCTAGCCTGCGATCGTTCCACCCTCTTCGCCGTCCGGTCCCGAGGCGTCCGTTCCGTTCTCGTCCGGATCGTCCCACCCGAACCGATCGAAGAGTACGCCGAGTTCGTTGCGAATCGCGTCGGCTTCGAGACCGAATTGCTCGAGGCTGTAGGTGTGTCTGGTCTGGTGTTGTCGCTCGCGTTTTCCCTCTCCCACCAGGCTCTCGCGGTAGTCATCCGACAGGGGAAGAGCGAGATCGCGATACACGCGCTCGATCGTCGCCGCGGGGTCCGAGGTCAGGTCGCGATAGTCGACGATCGCCCCGCGCGTCTGCGGACTGGCGTCGAGGGTCTCGATCGGGTGCAAATAGGTGTGCCAGGACTGATTGGCAAGAATCTTCAAGGTCTCGGCCTGTTTCTCATCGTCCCACCCCAGCTGCTTCCACCCGGCCCTCATGATCGAAAGCAGGCTCGGAATCGTCTCGTACGGGTTTCGCACGTTGACCACGATCCTCGCGTCGGGGAACGCCTCGATCAGAGAGGCCACTCTTCCAGAGTACATCGGGTTCTTGCTGAGATGGATCTTGTCCGGACCATTCAGGTAGAGCTGGCGACGAATGCATTCGCGATAGAAATCGTTGTAGCGGCGTCGCTTCGACGCCGTCCAGTCATTCATCGCATAGAAATCCAGGTCGCCCATATAGGGCATCTTCGTGATCCAGAAACCGGCCGCCATCGACCAATACAGGACGATGTCATCTTCTTCGTATTCCGTGAGCCCCATGTCGTGCATGTGGCGCATCTTGCCGTACCGCCACTCTTCCCAGGCGCGCACCTGCCCCAGAAGCAAACCGCCCATCTTCTCTTCGTCGAAGCGGGCGATCGCTCGAATCACCTTCTTCTGGATCAGCGAAGGAAAGTAGAGTTCGTAGAGCATGAATGAACTGAACCGGCCTGAATCCTTGCTCAACAGCCGATGGGTCAGAGTCGTCCCGCTTCGAGCATGGCCGACCATGAAGATCGGCTCGCGGACCTCCACCTTCTTCAAATCGGGGAACAGCAGCCCATCGAGAAGGAAACAGATCGCGTGAAAACTAGAGACGATCGGAACGCCGATCAGCAGAACCGCGAGATAGTAGTAGCGAGCCTTCGGAACCTTCTCGTTCCAGGCGAGCCGGATCATCTTAACGTAGTTGTCGAAATCGAAAAAGAAGAACATCGCGCCCTTCCGGCGGGTGGGCTTTCGTTGGTACTCGATCCCGATAGAGCACGCAAACGGCCGGAGAAGCGGACTTCTGGCTTGATTCCAACTCCCACGTCGGATCGTATTTCGGTATCTTCGCTCCGCGAATTCGCTACCGGGGACTAACTTGATCGACACGAAATCCCGCGCAACGATCGCGATCGGGCTGGCCGGGATCGTGGGTCTCGGCACGCTCCTTCTGCTCGGCGATCTCGAGTCCGCCCGCGTCGTGGTCGAAGCGGCGTGGTCACAATTGAAATCCGCCCCGGCTCCAATCTATTTCGGAATCATGTCGGTGTTGCTGCTGGCGCCCGTGCCTGCGAGTGCTTTCTACCTTGCGGCGGGCCCGCTCTACGGAATCTGGCCATCGGTCATCTGGATCGTTCCGGCGCTCGGGATCAACGCGCTGCTCGTGCATCTGATCGCCTCGGGCTGGCTCCGACCCCGGCTCATGCGACTCGTCGCGAAACGTGACCTTCAGATCCCACGACTCGAAACCCGCAGCGATCAGAGACTCTTCATCACACTGATCCGTCTCACCCCGGGCATCCCGTATTTCGTTCAGAACTGGGTGATCGGGCTGGCGGGCGTCGACCGCGCTCCCTTCGTCATGATCAGCGTGGCGATTCAGATGATCTATGCGACGGGCTTCGTCGCGTTGGGTCGGTCCGCTTTCGAAGGGGATCTCGGCCTTGCGATCGGTGCCGCAGTGGCGCTCGTGCTCATGTCGATCGGCGCTCGCCTCCTGCACAAGCGCTTCCGAGCGACCCTGACTTCGGAACGTGAGGAGACGCCGCATCCCGAGTGAGCGATGATCCCCGGGAATCTGGAATTCGGAGCGAGAGCAAACCATGGCGGGCCGCTCGAACAAGAAAGTGATCTACGCCGCGCTCGTCGGAAATTCGGCGATCGCGATCATGAAGGCGGCGGGAGCAGCCTATACCGGCAGCTCGGCCATGCTGAGCGAAGCGGTCCATTCGATCGTCGACACGGGAAACCAGGTGCTGCTGCTCTACGGATTGCGGCGGTCGGCTCGCCCGGCGGATGAGCGTCATCCATTCGGTTACGGACGCGAGATCTATTTCTGGGCCTTCGTCGTCGCCATCCTGGTCTTCGCGGTGGGATCCGGCGTGTCCATCTACGAAGGGATCCACAAGATCCAGAATCCCGAGCCGATTCGGGATGCGTACATCAACTACGCCATCCTCGCATTCGCGATGGTCTTCGAGGGCGCAGCCTGGCTGATTGCCTTTCGCGCGTTCAATTCGACGCGTGGCAAGCGTTCGCTCCTCGATGCGGTGCTCGCGAGCAAGGACCCCACGATCTTCACGGTTCTCCTCGAGGACAGCGCGGCCATGATCGGCCTCGTGATCGCCTTTTCGGGCATCGCACTCGGCCAGGTCCTCGACATGCCGGTCCTCGACGGTGTCGCGTCGGTCCTGATCGGGCTCATCCTGGCTGGAGCGGCCATCTTGTTGGCCCAGGAGACGAAGGCCCTCCTGATCGGCGAGAGCGCCGATCCCGAAGTCATCGAGGAGATCCGTCAGGTGCTCGGCGCCCGATCCGCGATCGAACGAGTGAACGAAGTTCTTTCGATGCATCAGGGTCCCGACGACATCCTCGTGAACGTGAGTGTCGAATTTCGAGACGGCCTCGCACTCGGCGAAGTCGAACGGCACACGGCGGCAATCGAACGCGAGATCAAGGCCCGAATCCCCGGCGCGCGACGAATCTTCATCGAAGCCCAGGCGACTGCAGATCATCTCCGGGACCGCGCGGTCCATGGCACCTCCCCTAAAGAGCCCGGGAGGGGCACCAAATCGTGAAGCACACCGGACGGGGACTGCCCAATCATTGCCGAGAGCCAGGCCTTCGCCTGCATGCTCGGGGGGAGGCGGGGCGGGACGCTCTCTCGTCCAATGCCCCAGCCGTCGTCCGCGATCAGATGAGAAGTGGACCGAAAGATCTCTGCGCCTTGCAACGATATTATTCGATCGTATAATTCTAGAATGCCCAACCGCGACTACGATTGCTCGGTCGTCGGATACGGACCCGTCGGCGCCCTTGCCGCGCTGCTGCTCGCGGAACGCGGCTTGCGGGTCTCCATCCACGAGCGGTCTACGCGTCCCCTGGATCTCCCCCGAGCAGTCGGCCTCGACGGAGAATCCTGTCGCTCCTTTCAGTCGATCGGTCGGGGAGGAGATATCGACGCGATTCTCCAGCCCCCGCGCGAAAATGACGGACTCTGGTTCACCAACTCGAAGCGAGAGAAACTCTTCGGTCAGCCCGCACCCGCCGGAGCCGGGCACCACGGTTGGCGCGACATCGCGTTCTTCGACCAGCCCGAGCTCGAAGCCCGGATGCGCGAGTTCGTGGCGGAACAGGATCGAATCGACGTATTCCTCGGAGAAGAAGCGACCGGGATCGAATCCTCCGAGGAGGGTATTCGACTCCAGCTCCGGGACCTCGAGAACGACCGGACGCGAGAGCTCGGCTGCGCATATCTGCTGGGATGCGATGGAGCTTCCAGCTTCGTCCGCCGCCATTGTGAAATCGGCTGGGAAAGCCTCGGCTATGACCAGGAATGGCTCGTCGTCGATATCGAGCTCGAACCGACGGCGAAACTCCCGCCCCAGATCATGCAGATCTGCGATCCCAACCGTCTCTCGACCTATATCTGTGGCAAGGACCCCTATCGGCGTTGGGAATTTCAGCTGATCGAGGGCGAAACCCGCGAGGAGATGGAAAACCCGGTACGAATTCGTCAATTGCTCGACGAGTGGCTGCCATCGGATCAATACGAAATGCGACGAGCGGTCGTATACCAGTTCCACGCAGCGACCGCAGAGCGCTGGAGGAAGGGCCGAGTCCTCCTGGCAGGCGATTCCGCCCATCAGACACCCCCCTTCCTGGGGCAGGGACTGAACAGCGGCTTCCGCGACGCGGTGAATCTGGGATGGAGGATCCCGCTGGTGCTAGGCGGAGTCTGCGACGACCGGCTCCTCGATGGCTATTTCGATGAGCGTGACCCGCATGCCCGAACCCTCGTCGATGCCGCGGTAGGAATCGGGAAGCTCATGGAGACCCTGGCCGCGCGCGAGGCCGGCCGACCCGACCCGCATGCGATCCCAAGCCAGAGCAAGGACTACACCAAGGAGCGGGTGGCCCCGCCCGTCCTCTCGGGAGCCCTGATGTCGGAACAGATCGAGCGAGGCTTTCCGATCGGCGACCCGCTGCGTCAACCCCACGTGCGTTCTCTCGAGACCGGTGAGTCGAATGACGCGAGGGGACTCGACGAGTTCCTGGGCCTCGAATTTGCGCTCGTGGGACGAACAGCCAGCGATCTCGAACTCGGAAGAGACGCTACCGAGATCGCCGATCGTCTCGGAATCACGCGGGTCGCGCTCGAGGGGTTGGCGGTGACCGAAGGAGAACTCGACCACGTCTTCGACAAGACACCCGCCGTGTTGGTGCGCCCGGACCGCAATATCTTCGGCGTCGTCGAGGGGGACACGTCGATCGATGATGTCGTCCTGGCGCTCGCCGAGCAGATCGCGCTTCGTCCGAACTGATCAGCCTGCGCTCTCCCGCCCTCTAGAGCCCCAGCACCTTGCGCGTCGACTCAGCGATTCGGCGCGCCATTTCCGTCGGTCCCTGTTCCATCAGGCCCAGGTTGAAGACCTCCGGTGCCCAGATCGGATCCGCGCCGATCTCATCGAGGAGCTGGAGAAAAATCGGCCAATCGACCTCGCCCTCCCCCGGGAGCAGCCGGTTCGTCATCGACTCCATCATCTGGTCACCGCCCGTCCCCGCCACCGTCGTGTCGTCGAGCTGAACGCAATGGATTCGATCCCCCGGAATCTGGCGCAGCGTCTCGGGATCTGGTCCGCCCGGCTGGCGCAGCCAATGCCACGTGTCGACGACCAGGCCCAGGTTGTCGCCACCTGCCTCCTGGATCAAATTCCAGGCGCTCTCGATCGTCGGCAACCCCGTCCAGGGAAGCCACTCGATGCAGACCTTGAGTCCGCGATCCGCCCCCATCTTCCCGAGCAGAGCGAGGCCCCGGGCCGCCGCCGCGCGATCGATCTCCGGCGCCATCACGACGCCCGCCACCGCCTGCGCACCATAGAAAGAGGCGACCTCGAAGGTCCCGCCACATTGTTCTTCGATCGTTGCGGGTTCACCGCCTTCCCAACCGATGAGCGATTCGACGACCGGGACCGTGAGCCCGCGATCCGTGTGCCACTCTCTCACCTGCTCTTTCGAGGTGCCCGCGCCGACCGCCGCATGATGATGGAAGGCCCAGAGCGACGCCCCGCCGAAACCGGCGTCCGCGGTCGCGTCGACGATCTGCTTCACCTGGTCGGGCGAAACCTCCATGGATCCGCCGACCAGCGGAGCGTTGCATAGGATCAGATTCTCTTCTCGTGCGGGACTCATCGGGAACCCTCCTCGGGGCGCTCGATTCTAGTCGCCTTTTGCGGGGCTTGCCGCGTCCACCGCACGCCGTGGGGCCCCTTTTTTCCTTTCGGGGCTCGACCTCACGTCCAACTCGTTTTTCGTCGGACCGAGCCAGGCGGGTTATTCTCGCAGGCAATGTCCATTCCCCTCGATCGCCGCGGATTTCTCAGATCTTCGGGTCGCTGGCTCGGAGCGACCGCACTCGGCATTCCGCTCGGCGGGCTTGGCCAGATCGCCTGCTCCGGGTCGGACCCGGATCGCTACACGCAGGCGGACATCGCCCTGCTCGCTGCCCAGCGCAAGCACGAGAGCGCACGATCCGGCCGCGGCCCCTTCGGAGTCCATCGATACCGCGGCTATCGTGGCCTCGCCGAACTACCCTGGTTCGAGCTCGATTCCGCCGGTGTCCTGCGCCTGGTCGACGAAAGCGTGCCGCAGGCGATCGACCTCCACTGCCACTTCGGGATGTCCGTCCTCTTCGAACCGAAGCTCGATCTAATGGCTCGCTCCGGTCGCGTGCGACACCTTCTCGACTGCGACGCGACGGATCCCGGCTGCGAGCTCGACCTCGACGTCTACATCAACGCAAATTTCACCGAAGCGAACCTCGACGAACTCCAATGGACCACGATCGCCCAGGGGCTTTGGGGTAGCGACGCCCTCCGAACACAGACGATCCCGAACCTGCTGGACGAGATGGATGCGACCCGAGTCGAGCGGGCAGTCATCCTTCCGATCGTCTTCAACTTTCCCTTCGGCGACAATCTGGTCGAGAACTGGCGAGCGGCGATCGCGGAGTCCGGTTCCGGGGATCGGCTCATCGCCGGGGCTTCGATCCATCCGCGCGACCCGAAGAAGATCGAACGACTCGAAGCCGCCGCCGCTGCCGGAGCGCGGATCATCAAGATGCATCCGACGGTGCAGGCGTTCTATCCCGACGAGCCGGATGCGATGGAGGTCTACGAAGCCGCGGCGAGACTCGGCCTCGTCATCTTCTTCCATGGGGGTCGCGCGGGCATCGAACCCGCTTCACGCCATCGCTACGCGATGCCACGCCACTACGAGGGTGCACTCGCTACGTTCCCGAATCTTCCCTTCGTTCTGGGACACGCCGGCGCCCGGGATGGAAACGCGATGCTCGATCTCGGTCTTCGATACGAAAACGCGTGGTTCGGGATCCATGGGCAGAGCCTGACCCACCTGGACGAAATGATCCGCCGAAGCGGCGGCGAGCGCATGCTCTTCGGAACCGACTGGCCCTTCTATCACCTCGCCGCGTCGCTCGCGAAGGTCTTGATCGTGACCCAGGATTCCGGGCGAATCGAGATTCGACACGCCATCCTGCGGGCGAACGCGGAGCGGTTGCTTGCCTAGCGGTCCCGACATGTCCGTCGATATGATCGCTTCGATCGATCCGCTCCTCACGACCAATCGCTCCCCCGATCGACCCCATCCATTCGGAGAACGAAACTGATGCCTGCCGTCCCCATCCACGGACATTGTGATGCACGCTTCTCGAAGGTCCGGGAAGTCTTCGCCGAAAAACTCCAGAACGACGAGGTCGGGGCGTCGATCGCGTTCACCCTGAATGGAGAATCGGTCGTCGATCTCTGGGGCGGCTACACCGCGACGGATCAAGCACAGGAATGGGGGCGCGACACGATCGCCAACACCTACTCGACGACCAAGGGAATGACCGCGCTGATCGCGCATCGCCTGGTCGAGCAGGGGCGAATCGATCTCGACGCGCCGGTCTCGACCTATTGGCCTGAGTTCGCCCAGGCGGGCAAGGGCGAGGCGCCCGTCCGCTGGCTCCTGAGCCATCAGGTCGGACTCCCTGCCGTTCGCAAGGTCCTGCCCTCCGAAGTGCTCTATGACTGGAATGCGATGTGCGCGGCCCTCGCGGAGACCGAGCCCTGGTGGAAGCCCGGATCGCAGCACGGCTATCACCCCGTGACCTATGGATTCCTCGTGGGTGAGGTCATCCGACGTGTCTCCGGCAAGAGTGTTGGCCAGCTCTTCCGAGAGGACGTCGCAGAGCCCCTCGGTGTGGACTTCCATATTGGGCTTCCTCCCGCCGAGCACGGACGCGTCTCCGACATGATCGGTGGAATCATGCCTCCCCGCGCGCCCGCGCGGGCCAAGGAGGGGCAGACGGTCGCTCGCATCAAGGGGCCCCTGGGCGATTTCATGCGCGACATGGCGGATCCGACGACGATGGCCGGGGCGGCTTTCAACAACCCGAAGATCAGGGCGGGCGCGCATAACACCGCGGAGTGGCGGCAGGCGGAGATTCCCGCAGCCAACGGGCACGGGAATGCCCGGGCCCTCGCACGGATCTACGGCGCCCTCAGTTGTGGCGGAGAGGTCGACGGGGTGCGGCTGCTCGATCCCGATTCGATCACGCAAGCTCGAAGCGAGCAGGCCTCCGGACCGGACGCCACCCTCGGCCAGATGCCCATGCGGTACGGCCTCGGGTTCATGCTCCGCAGCGATTTCATGCCGCTCTCGCCAAACGAGAGCGCGTTCGGCCATCCTGGAGCCGGTGGCTCCATCGGAATGGCGGACCCGGACGCGGGCGTCGGATTCGGCTATGTCATGAACAAGATGAGCATGGGCCTGGTCGGCGGTCCGACGGGGTTCGCAGTTCTCAAAGAGTTCTATGCGGCGCTCTGATCCGGAGTCAGGATCCAGGACAGCCAGGGAGCGTTCAAGCGATGTCGGATAATCGATCGGGCGAAGAAGTCGACGGCCGGCTCGCGAGCGGCCAGGCGTGGCATGACTTCTGTGACACCCTGAAGAGTGCGGGAGATCAGATCCTGTCCGCTGCTCCGAATGACGATTTCGATCGCGCCGAGGGCTATCGCTATCTCGCGCGGATCACCAGCCACTTCCTCCGCTCGAGCCTAGACGAGTCCGATCCGGCCAAGGCGATCCTCTCGACCACGAGCCCCAAGATCGGACTCGACAATCCGGACTACGTCTATGCGAGCGCACGCCTCTCGCCGAAATTCAGCTATCGGCTGACCGGCGAATTGAACGACGTCGCCATGCTGGGAATCGGCGCGTTCTCCGGCGCACTCGGTACCCCGACGGGCCTGATCCGAGACCACTACATCACGACCAATGAACTCGCGATGAGGGATGGAGGATTCGAGCTCCTCATCAGTCGTGAGAGGCAGTCGGGGAATTGGCTTCCGATGGGGGATGCGACCAACTCCCTGAACATTCGGCAGACGGTGCTGCGTAGACGCGAACAGAAGCCGGCTTCGCTCGAACTCGCCCGGACCGACAGCGGCGAAAAGCCGGCACCGCTGGATCCCGCGAGTTTCGTACAGACCGTCGATCGGGTCGGCCTCATGGTGGGGGGTGTCATCAGCCAATTCCTCGCATGGACCGCTTCCTTCCAGGATCATCCCTTCGAGATCCGTGAGATCGACGAGAAATTCGCGGCTGTCGCGCAGGGTGATCCGAATACCACCTATCACTACAGCTATTGGGAGCTCGCGGACGACGAGGTCTACAGCGTCGTCTTGGAGCCACCCAAGAGATTCGATTACTGGAACCTGCAGATCGGAAACCATTGGCTCGAGTCCTTCGACTATCTCCACTACGACACCCATGTGAACCATGAGACGGCGTACGTCGAAGAGGATGGGAGCGTCCGGATCTCGATCTCGGCTTCGGATCCGGGATGCCCGAACTGGCTGGACACCGCGGGCCACCGCCGCGGAGCGCTTGCACTTCGCTGGGTCGGCGCCGACTCCCCGCCGGCCCAGCCGCGAACCTCCGTCGACAAGATTTCCGCCTAGTCGGCGCGCCCGAAGGGCCTGCCCACTCCCTCCTTCCGACCTGAGAGGACGGTGAACTCGCAAGCCGTATAGGCAGACGCTCATGGCCTCTGGCGGTCGAGGTCCCGTTGCTATCGTCGCGCGATGGCAGACTACGCATTCGACCCGGATTTCCTCCCGTTCCTCCCCGACCTTCCGACTGTCCAGGACTATTCGACGGCGGAGAAGATCGAGGCCACACGCGAGATGCGCAACGAGGCATTCGCGCCCGTCCCACCCCGCGACGACGTCTCGAAGGAGGATCGCGCGATCCCCGGGCTCGCAGACGCCCCCGAGATACCGATCCGAATCTATCGCCCGACCGAAGCGGGAGAAATTCCCCGACCCGGGTTTCTCGAAATCCACGGCGGCGGTTTCATACTGGGCAATATCGAGATGATGGACGGTTGGTGCGAGATGATCGCGGCCGAGGTCGACGCGGTGGTCGTGAGTGTCGAGTATCGACTCGCCCCGGAAGATCCCTTTCCTGCGGGCGTCGAAGACTGTTATGCAGCGCTCTCATGGATACACGAACACGCGGAAGAGCTGGGTATCGACCCCGATCGCATCGCGGTCGGAGGCCAGAGCGCCGGCGGCGGGATCGCTGCGGGACTCGCGCTCATGGCGCGCGACAGGGGGGGCCCCGCAATCTGCTATCAGCTGCTCGAGATCCCCGAGCTCGACGATCGCCTCGACACGCCGTCCATGCTCGCCTTCCAGGACACCCCCTTCTGGAACAGACCGAACGCGGTATTCAGCTGGCAACACTACCTCGGCCCCGATCACGAGGGGGAGCCCTCCATCTACGCCGCCCCCTCGCGAGCCACGGACCTCTCGGGGCTCCCCTCCGCCTACGTTTCGACGATGGAGTTCGACCCTTTGCGAGACGAGGGGCTGCGCTACGCGATGGGCATGCTCGAAGCAGGCGTCTCCGTCGAACTCCACAACTACGCCGGCACTTTCCATGGCTCAGCGTTCCTGCCCCAGGCCGAGCCGACGAAGCGCAATACGCTGGAGATCATTCAGATCCTCAAGCGCCGACTGCATTTCTGAGGCGGAGAGAGATGTCCATTCCGAAGGGCTGGGATCCCTCGAAGGATCCGATGATGCAGACGATGGGCTTCGTCCGAATGGTCGAGCTCGACACCGAACTCGGCCGGGTGGTCGTCGAGTTCGAAGCCAAGGAGAATCAGTGCCACTCGGGCAATATCGTCCAGGGTGGCTTCGTGACGGGCTGGATCGACAATGCGATGGCGACGGCGGCGATGGCCAGGACGAATTTCGAACGCGTCTCGATCTCCCTCGACATCAAGGTCGCCTTCTATCGTGCGGCGAATCCCGGCATCGTCGTCGCCGAAGGCTGGGTCGAACGGATGGGAGGCAAGACCCTCTTCGCAGAGGGCCTGCTTCGCACGCCCGAGGGCGAAGTCATCGCCAAGGGGATGTCGACGATCGCGATGAAGTCGATGAAACGCTAGGCCCCGGCCCCGGCTGTCAGATCCGCCGCTGGCAAACGCGCCTTGCACACTCGAGAATCGAAGCGAGCGACCGGCGCACGTCATCGCCGACCGTCGCCCAACACGATACGCTGATCCGCATCGCGCTCCGGCCACGCCACAGCGTCGGACCACACCAGCAGACGCCATCGCCCTGCACGGCCGCAATGATCGCGGAGTTCACGACATCGTCGCCGAAGGAAACGACGACCTGATTGAGTTCGACCTCGTTCAGGATCTCGTACCCGCCCTCACGAAGTCCGTCGGCAAACTCCTCGGCGTAGCGGCAACAGCGGTCGATCATCGATTCGACACCCTCTCGACCGAGACTCCGAAGGGCAGCCCACACCTCGATCCCCCGCGCCAGCGACTTCTTGGAGCGGCTCGCCAGAGCCCAGAGTCCGAACGCGCCATCGACGTGAAGCCACGCCCCCGTGTCCCGGCAGGCGGCCACGAGCTCCGGGAAGGGATCGAAGCCACCGCTATTCACGTTGCCCGCTTGTACACAGACGAGACTCTGAGCCCCAAAGTGGGGAAGGCCACTTGCCAGCACACGACCGTTTGAATCCGTCGGAAGCTCCCTCACGCGGTCACGCCCGAGGCCGAGCAGGCCCAACCCCTTGCGCACGGTCGGATGCGACTCCTCGGATACGAAGACTTCGATTTCGGGCGCGCCGTAGAGCCCCTGCGCCCCGACATCCCAGCCGGCCCGCGCCAGCAGGCGATGACGCGCGGCAGCCATCGCCGTGAAATTCGCGAGGGTGGCACCGGTCGTGAATGCTGCTTCGACCTGCTCGGGCAATCCCAGGATTTCGCGTCGATGGATCCCCAGCGCCTCCCGCGATTCGACTCTCGCTTTCCGCCACCCGAAGTCGCGAACGACTCGAAAACGGACTGGCCAGCGTCCGCCGGGTCCTCGAAGGTGCCCCGCCGAGAACTCCTCTGCTCTAGTTCTCGACCGCACTTCGCCCGGTCCCCGAGTGACCCATCGCGCTAGTTCTCGACGGGCGTGCGATCGATCGGGATTCCTCCGGCCGAACGGACAAGGATCGATATCAGCGAGCCACTGACAGGAAACATCTTCATGCGCGGCCCTCACGAGCCGAGTGCCCGGCGCTCGGCGTTGGGAAGCTCAGATCTCGCCCGTCAAGAATTGCGCCAGCAACTCATTCGTGCGCACGGGATCTTCTTCCGGAATGAAATGACCACATTGCGCCCCACGTGTACGCAGGTCGGGAAAGTGATGCGGGAACGAGTCCGCATATGGATTGCCGCTTGGAATGTAGTCGTCGGGTGGAAGCTCCCCGTTCTCGAACGCCTGGGGCATCAGAAACGGACTGAAGAGGTAGAAGGTCGGCCCCTCGAATCGGAGGTGCCAATCCTCAGGGGCGAAGACCATGAACTCCTTCGCCCAGTCTGGATGCGCAAAGATGAGATCCGGATGATGCCACATCGAGGCGATCTCCCGATTCGACCGGAATTCGAATCGAACACCCCCTTCTGCCTCTGCGTCCGGGATCGACACATGAAAGGGGAGGCAGTGTCGATAGTATTCGATGGCGTGAAACCAGGAGCCCGGGTTCGCAAAGGACTCCTCGTAGTGACGTACGTCTTCGAGAGTCCAGAATTGTTTCGGGTCCCAGCCGTCGAGTGCAGCACTCCCCTCGGAACCTTCGACGGCGGCCCATGGCGATTCGGGCGGTCCCCCATACGGAGTCGCTTCTCCTGCGAAGGTCGAGCGGATGAAGGCGCGATGGTGGCTCTCGAAAAACTCTTCTGCGTCGGGCTCTGCCTTGAACCAGTAGCCGTGGATCCCCCAGGTGATCCAGACGGATACGAGGGTATCGATCAATCCGAGTCGACTGAAGCGGTCGGGATATTTGAGTGCGGCCGCCGATGCGATCACACCGCCCCAATCATGACCGACCAGACGCGCCCGCTCGATCTCGAGCGCGTCCATCAGGTCGATCAGGTCTCGCGCCAAGAGGCTGCGGTCGAGCCGAACTCGCGGCTTGTCGGTCCCGCCATAGCCTCGCGTATCAGGGGCGTAGATCTTGAAGCGGTCGCCCAGCGCCTCCATCTGGTGGCGCCACATATAGGAGGTCTGCGGGAAGCCGTGAAGCAGGATCACCGGATCGTCGCCGGGGCGATCCTCACCCGCTTCGCGGAGGTGCACGTTGAGACTTCGGGTCTGTACGGTGCGCGTCTTTACCATTCCCTGAGCCTACCGACTTCCCCACTCGCGTCGCTAGACTAAGATGCACCCAAGAAGCGGGACACAATCATCCCCAATCTCGGCACGCGCCGTGAAGAGAAGAGACCGAAGGAATCCACCATGGCTGAAAATCCGATGACCGAAAAAGAATTCAAGCGGCTACGAAGTTTCATCAAGCCCTTCTCCGGCCTCAACAGCGTCGTCTACAAGCTGACCGGCGGACGCCTGATGGGAAAATTCCAGGGCCGACCCGTGGTCCTGATCGAAATGAAGGGCGCGAAGTCCGGCAAGAAACGCACGATCCCGCTCATGTACGTCCCGCACAAGGACGGCGTGATCATCGTCGGGTCGCAAGGGGGGGCGCCCAAATCCCCGATCTGGGTCAAGAATATCCAGGCCAACTCGGATATCGTCGCGCAGTTCATGGGCAAGCGAATGGAACTCGTCGCCCGTCAGGTCGATGACGCCGAGAAGGAAGAACTCTGGCCGACCTGTGTCGAGCACTACCACGAGTTCGCCGACTACCGTGCGAGGACCGACCGCAACATCCCCGTCTTCGATTGCCAACCGCGTTAGGCATGTAGGCCCAGCAGGAGTGGCATCGGACTCGCGATCCTAGCTCGCCGGCGGCTTCGCGTACTTGCCCAGGTAGTGGTAGTCGAATCTCGGTTCCGGATTCGCGTGCTGGTTCAGCTCGTAGATCCGCTCGTACTTGGAATCGGCAATCAGCCAGCGGCCATCGACCTTCCGGTAGGTATCCCAATAGATCGCCGTGCCGGTGGTAAAGTTCTCCTGGCTCATGATCCACATGTTGTCGGTCAGGTACCAGACGCCTGTCGCCTCGCTGGCACTCAGGATCTCGATCTCGGGATGATGACCGTTGTGGTGCCCGACGGATCGATTGTGGAAGGATTGGCCGATCGCGGCGAGGTATTCCTCGCGTCCCTCGAGCTTCCACTCATAGGTTCCGCCGATGAAGTGGACCTTCACGTCGGGATGGAACAACTCGCCGAGTTCTTCGAAGTTCCCCGTATCGAGGCATCTGAAATAGGCGTGCTTGACCCGGCGGATGGCTTCCATATCGAGCAGGAGTTGAACGGCGTCCCGAAGCGCGCCCGGGCTGTCGTCCGTGATCTCGAGGGGCAGCCCGTCGACGATCCCCATTCCCTTCTTCGTGAGCGTAGGTGCACCCACGTCGCTTGACTCAGCCATTCCTCTCTCCTTCTCTTTCGAATTCGGATGGAGAGCGTAGAGACAAAGCGCCTCCTCCGCCGCCGAGCCGACACATCACATCCCGGCCGTGCGGAGTCCGATCCTTTCGATCCGCGGGCGCCCTCGAAGCTCGGCAGATACTCGCGGCGGAGTTGCTAGCTTCCTCGCTCGAGGATCACGACGCGTGGAGTTCGGATGAGCGCCGACCCGATCCCGACGACGAGCCGACTTCGCTCTCTGGACGCCGCGCGCGGGTTTGCCATCGTCGGAATGGTCGCAGCCAATACGTCGAGGGCCGTGAAACAAGCCTTCCCGAGCGGCGATCCCCACCAAACCCTTCTCCATGCGCGCTGGGTAGGCGTTCATTTCGCAGATATCGTCTTTCCTCTTTTTCTCTTCTTCGTGGGAATTGCAATCGCCCTCTCGATGGAGAACCGCCGTGATCAGCCGATTCCGTGGCGTCGACTTCTCGTTCGGACTCTGCTGCTGATCGTGCTCGGGCAAGGCGTCAACTCCATTTCGCTCCTCGGAAGTCCCGCCGGCACGCCGCTCGCGATCAACGGTACGCTGCAACGGATCGGGGTCGTGTATTTCGTCGCAGTGCCGATCTTCCTCCGAACCACCGACGCGGTTCGCATCGGCTTGTGTGCCACGGTGCTCCTCGCCTACGGGGCCGCACTCGAGTGGCTTCCCTTTCCGGGCGTGGGTCCCGCGGATCTCCTCGAGAGAAATCTCAATATCGCGGCGTGGGTCGACTTAACGATCCTGGGCGAGAGTCGAATGGTTCCCGACGCGAATGGCATTCCGACCTGGAGCGCCGGCGGCCTGCTCTCGCTGCCGTCGACCGCCGTCATTGCTCTCGTCGGCACACTCGCCGGCGGCTGGATCCTACGACAGCGCGAGGACCCGCAGCGCCTGGCCCTCGGAATGATCGGCATCGGCGTCACCACCCTGGTCGCCGGAAGCGTGTGGGGCACCGTCCATCCCATGGTCAAGCAGATCTGGACGGGGAGTTTCGTGCTCCACACGTCCGGGGTCGGACTGATTGTAATGGCCTTCTTCTACGCGGCGATCGAGCGAAAAGATTCGCAAGGGCGGCTCGTTCACGCGCTCGAAATCATGGGCAGGAATTCGATCACCGCCTACCTCGTACACGTCCTCGCGGTCATCGTCGCAACCGTCGGCCTACGCGGCGCCTACGCTGTTCTCACGGACGTCCTGTCACCGCAGGTCGCAACCCTCGGCATCATTCTCGCCCTGCTGGCGATGGTCTTCGCCCCGACCTGGTGGATGAATCGACGCGGCTTTGCCGTTCGGGTCTAGCGTCCGGGGTGATGCCCGGGCTTCTTGGACTTGAAAGCCCGCGTTCGCTTGGCACCCTTCGGCTTGTTCGGGCGGGGTCGGTGGCCGGGATCCGCGGAGGGCCCAGCGGGCGGCGCCGAGGAACCGTAGACGCCGGCCGGGCCAGACAGACCGACGGGCGGTCCACCCGCACGACGTGGACCGGCGGCGCCGCTGGAAGCACCGGCCGGGCCGCCGGAAGGACCGGCTGGGCCGCCGGAAGGATAGTGGCGAGGGCCGCGAACCGAACCCGATCGGGGCGCTTTCTGCTCGGCGCGTTTGATCACGATTCCGGGATCCCGTTCGTCCGGCCGCCTCGCGCGTGCCTCGAATTGGTCGGCCACATCGTTGGCGACGCTGACGAAGGAGACGCGGGCCGCGACCTCGATCGGACCGACCTGATGGCTCTCGATTCCGCCCCGTCGACAGACCTGCCCGAGGAGTCTCCCCGTTGTCGCACCACTCTCCTCGCCCCAGCTCACAAAGAAGCGGGTGAACTCGGTAGCGCTCTCCTGCCCACGCCCGAAGGAACCCTTTCCGCCCCGGTCCGGGCGTTCCCGTCGATCGGGGCGATCGCTGCGCCCACCCGATCCTCGCTCCTTGGCAGGATCGAAGCCGGTGACCTTCATGGGTTCACGGTTGACTTCTGGTGCCGCCAGATCGAGGAGCGTCGCGACGACCTGAATCGGATCGCGATCTTCGAGAAGCTGCTTGGCGTACATCATCTGGGACTCTGTGGTCGAGTTCTCGGCGAGCCGCTCGTGCAGCAATCGCCGCGCCCGCTTTCGGAGCGCCTTCTCGACCTTCTCGGGGGTCGGAATGGGTTGCCACGAGATTTCGACGCGCGCGGATTTCAACATGCGCTTGATGCGGCCCATCTCCGGCGGCGTCGCGAAAAGAATGCTGCGCCCGGCCTGTCCCGCGCGACCGGTTCGGCCACTCCGATGCGTATATGCATCGGCGGTCCGCGGCGGGTCGACGTGTATCACCGTCGAGATCCCGGGGACGTCGATTCCACGGGCAGCGACCTCAGTCGATACCAGGATCGGGAGTGTTCCGTTTCGAAAGGCACCCAGGGTTCTCGTGCGCTGGGACTGGGCGAGTTCGCCGCTGAAGGGCGCGGCGCCGAACCCGTCGCTCGCCAACTTCTCCGCCAATTCCGTTGCGTCGACGCGCCGATTTACGAAGAGGAGGGTGCGGGAGTCCCCGGCGAGAAGCAGGAGATTCACCAGCGCCGGATAGGTCTCGTGACGCCGGATCGCATAGGCGATGTGCTGGATGTCCGCGTTGGCGGCCCCGAGTTGCGTGCCCTCGAGGACCAATGGATCCGACTGATACTGGTTCGCGAGCAACAGGACCGCGCGCGGAAAAGTTGCCGAGACCAGATGGCTCATTCGTTTCTCGGGCAGCTGCTCGAGGATCGCCTCGAGTTCTTCGCGGAAACCCATGTCGAGCATCTGGTCCGCTTCGTCGAGCACGACGTGTTCGATCCGGTCGCAGACGACCGCCTTGTTGCGCATGTGGTCGAGCAGACGACCCGGCGTGCCCACCACGATCGCCGGACCGCGCGAAAGAGCGCGGCGCTCGAGTCCGATCGATGTCCCACCGGTCACGACCTCGACCCGGAGCTCGCGCAGATCGGCGTAGAGCCAATGCAGCTCCTCGCGAACCTGGGCGGCGAGTTCTCGCGTCGGAACGATCACGAGGGCGGTCGGATGAGCCACCCGATCCTTGGCGCGCGTCTTCTCGGTCGACTCGTTCTGTCGCATGAAATGCTCAGCGAGGGCGATACCGAATGCGACGGTCTTGCCGGAGCCGGTCTGGGAAGAGATTCGCAGGTCTCGTCCCTCGGACGAGGCCTCGATCACGGCTTGCTGGACGGAGGTAAGGCTCTCGAAGCCCCGTTGTTCGAGGGCAGCGCTGATCGGCGCGGGAAGTCCCGCGAAGTTTTCGTTTGTTGTCATTTTCTCACGGCTCAGAGGAGTCTCTCGTGGACCCTCTTCTGTCGAACGTTCGCCGCGCCCCATTTGCTGGACCCTCTCGGGAGCAAGGAAGGGAAAGGAACGAAACAGACTCTGGGCCTGGAAACACTCGGGTGTGTCGATCTGGGATCGATTAGAGGCTCGAAGAAACTCGGTGAGGAGTGAAATTCTTCTTCGGCCCGCTTTCTTGGCCGCGCACCCTAGCACAATAATCGAGGGGGAATCACCGGATGGCCCCCGAGTTCACTCGAAGGGCAGAGATTCGCCGAGAGGGAGAGCCACCTCGAACACGTTGAGGGTCATCGAGACGAGCGCGTAGTAGCCCAGCACGAAAACCAGCTCGACCCGCTCCCGTTCGGACAGGCACTCCGCCAGGGCAGCATAGGTCTCGTCAGCTACCCGGTGGTTGTCGAGCAATTCGACGGCAAATCGATGGACCGCGGCATCGGTCGGATCTTTGAATGTGGGCTTGCGACCGGCATGGATGGCGGCGATGACCTCGTCATCGACACCCTCGGTGCGCGCGATCTGCGCATGGGCGTACCACTCGAACTGGGCTCGATGATGCTTCGCGCTCGTCAAGATCGCGATTTCTCGCAGCCGCGGAGCCAGCGCGGTCAGCTCTCGCAGTCCCACCCCCGCCGCCTCGAGGCGCCCCCCGAGTTCCGGCGTGTGGAGGTAGGCGTTGAAGGGGCCGATCAAGCCTCCCTCTTCGTCCGCGAGGGAAACCCCCATCCGACGCCGCGGACCCGACGCGACCCGTTCGTAGATCACCCGTTGCTCATCGGAGAGGAGAGCGGGCACGAGTTTCGTCAGGCGATTCGACATGGTGTCGTCCGAGAGAACCCGCTTGCGTCGGAAGAAATGATCACAGCGGCAAGTCCCCAGTCGCCGCCTTCATCCCGCCGGTCCGAACCCAGGAATCGATCGTTCGCGACGCGATTCGCCATTGATGGACCTCGTCCGCACCGTCCGCCAAGCGAGCCCAGCGCGCCTGGGTGGCCATCTTCGCGAGCGGAGTGTCCGTGGAGTAGCCAAGCGCGCCGTGAACCTGAATTGCACGGTCGACGATCCGACCGAGCGAGTTCGCCACGAAGTGTTTCGCCATCGAGACCTCGCTCTTGAAATCATCACCCCGATCGATCTTGTAGGCCGCGTGTAGAACCATCAGTTTCGATTGGTAGAGTTCCATCGTCGAGTCCGCGATCATCCACTGGATGCCCTGCTTCTCCGCGAGCAAGGAGCCGTGGGCAAATCGATTGAGCGAGCGTTCGACCATCAGCTCCAGAGCGACCTCAGCCTGTCCGATCCAGCGCATGCAATGAGCGAGGCGCGCAGGCCCGAGCCGGGCCTGCCCGAGCAGATGCCCCTGCCCCGGTCCGCCTAGCATCTGGTCGTTCGAGACGCGCAGATCGGTGATCCGGATCTCGCAGTGATTATGGCTTCCGCTCATGGTCTCGACGTCGCGCACGATCTCCCAACCTTCGCTTGGGAGGTCGATGATGAAGGCGCTGTTGCCCGCCTGGGGAATCTCGGGATTGTCCTCGGTCTTCGTGATCAGGATTGCGAATTTCGCCCCGCGCGCGCCCGAGACGAACCACTTGTGGCCGTTGATCACCCAGTCATCACCCTCTCGAACGGCACGGGTCTGGATCAATGTGGGATCCGACCCTGCGACCTCGGGTTCGGTCATGGCGAAGCACGATCGCGAGCGTCCATCACAGAGGGGTCGCAGGTATCTCTCGATCTGGGAAGGCGTCGCCCAATGCAGCAGGGTGTGCATGTTGCCCTCATCCGGCGCCTGGGCGTTGAGAGCGAAGGGGCCGAAGCTCGACAGCCTTGCCGCTTCGGCCGAGACCGCCGCCATCGCCACGTGGCCGAGGCCCATCCCTCCATACTCCTCGGGCATATGAGGCAGCCAGAGTCCCCATTCCTTGGCGGCCTTCCGCATCTTGATGATCTGGCTCACGAGGATTTCCCGATTTCCTTCGTCCGCCTCGATCTCCTTCTGCGCGGGCGCGACGATCTGTTCGCAAAACTCGCGAACCTTGTGCACGACGAGGGTCACTTCTTCGGGAAAGCTGAAATCGATGGCCATGACGGATCTCCGGAGCTTCTTTTCGATGGGGCTGTCTAGATTAGCGCCGGGGCCAGCGGGCGGCGACGTCAGCCGGGGAACTCGCAGTCTCTCCGGTACCCTTCCAATCAGTCGAGACGAGAGCGGTACAAGAACGGGGGAATACCAGTGGCACTCAAGATCATCGAAGCCCATGTGTCACCGGAGCTGGCGGGGGATGCCCAAGAGACGCTCGCCGAGCTCAGTCAGCAGGTCTGGACGGAGGACGGGGGTCACTTCGGCCACATCGTCCGCGCGGTCCTCGGCAGCGAGCGCTCGGGAGTCGCACTCGACGCACTTCATGAGCGCATCGCCGACCGCGGCGGCCTGATGGTGCTCGTGCAACCCCTCGACGCGGTCCTCCCACGCCCTCTCGCCTCGAAATCGCCGAACCGGCAGGAACATCTCCACAGCGCCGCCGCCGTCAGCCGAGAGGAGGTCTACGCGAGTATTGCCGATGGCGCGAAACTCCACCGCCACTACCTCTCCCTCGTGGTTCTCGCCGCGATCGTCGCCGCGATCGGCCTCTCTCATGACAACACGGCCGCGGTCATCGGTGCGATGGTCGTGGCGCCTCTACTCGGTCCCAATATGGCGCTCGCACTCGGCCTGGTACTCGGGGATCTCGATCTCGCTCGTCGCGCGTTGGTCACAGCCAGTGTCGGTTTCGCCTTTACCCTGGTTTTCGCGGTGCTGCTGGGCCTGGTATTAGGCGTCGATCCGACAACTCCCGAGCTCGCTTCGCGAGCACAGGTCGGAGTGTGGGATCTCGTGCTTGCGCTGGCGGCGGGATGCGCCGGCGCACTCGCTTTCACGACGGGCGCGCCCACCTATCTGACCGGCGTCATGGTCGCGGTCGCGCTGCTCCCTCCGACGGTCGCGTGTGGCATGCTTTTGTCGGCGGGCGAATTTCGCTCTGCGCTCTCCGCCCTCTTGTTGGCGGGGGGTAATGTGACCGCAGTGACCCTCGCCGCCATCCTGACCTTTGTATGGCGCGGAATGCGACCTCGGAACTGGTGGCTCGCGGATCGCGCTCGCAACTCGGCCCGAAAGGGCATCGGAATCTTCGTGGGCCTCCTGATCGTACTGGGCGCGATCATCTACCTCGCGGGCTAGGTTCTCGGGCGATCAAAACCGGGCCAGGTCCTCGTCTAGGATCGACTCGATTCGAACGCGGCATTTCTTGCCTCGAGTTCTTCCCAACGCTCCGTGAGTCGAAGGGCCCCGGCCTCGGCTGCTTCGAGCTCGACTTGAATCTCGGCGACTTCCTCACGAGGCAGCTGATAGGTCGCCGGATCCGCGAGTCGGCCCTGAATCGTTGCGACCTGCTCCTCTGCCGCTTCGATCGATTCAAAGAGGCCCTCTAGCTCTCGACGTTCTCGATGGTTGAGCTTCTTCGGCCGATCCCCGGACGCGTCGGAGCAGGAAGCCGCCGCAGAGGCGGCCACACCAGGATCACGATTCGGACGACCGCGGTTCGGACTCGCTGCGACCGCATCCCTCGATTCTTCGCGCGCCCGTCTCTCGCGATAATCCGAATAGTTACCGACGTGGTACTCGACCCTGCCCTCTCCCTCGAAGGCCAGGATTCCGGTCGCGACCCGATCGAGCAGCCATCGGTCATGACTCACCAGGATGATGCTCCCGCCGAAATCGAGCAGCATCGCCTCGAGAGCACCGAGGGTCGCGACGTCGAGATCATTCGTCGGTTCGTCCAGCAAGATCAGGTTGCATCGCTGGGCGAGCAGTCGCGCGAGGCAAACGCGCGCCCGTTCCCCTCCGGACAATTCCCCCACCTGCAGGCGTTGTTGACGACGGTCGAAGAGGAATCGCTCGAGATAACTCCCGACCGAAAGTCGCTCGTCGCCAATGGCGATTTCCGTCGCGGCGCCGACGGCGGCTTTGCGCAGGCTCGTAGTCGCGTCGAGTTCCGATCGAGCCTGATCCAGGTAGCCGATTCGGGTGTTGGCCCCTCGGACGATCCGGCCGCCGGTCGGTTCGAGTTGCTCGAGGATCGCGAGCAGGAGACTCGTCTTGCCAGAACCGTTGGGCCCGACGATCCCGATTCGATCTCCGGCGCGAAGCGCGAGTTCGAGTCCCCCGATCAGATGTTTTCCGTCGCGTTCGATCGACAGGTCCTTCAAGTCGAGGATCGTCTTGCCGAGCCGCTCTGATTGCATCCGCAAATCGGCCAGGCGGTCCAGCGGGGGCGCCTTCTCGCCGAGTGCAGTCTCCGCGCGGGCGATCCTCGCCTTCTGCTTGGTGCCCCGCGCCTTCGGTGCCCGGCGCAACCACTCGACTTCACGGCGCAGGAAGTTCCGAGTATTCCGCCAGGTGCGGTCCGCGTGGGCTTCACGCTCGGCCTTTCCGATCAGGTAACGCGCATAACCGCCCTCGTAGCTCGCCAGACTTCCATCATGGATTTCGAGAGTCCGGGTGGTCACGGCGTCGAGCACGCTGCGGTCGTGGCTGATCAACAAGATCGCACCCTTGAAGCGATCGCGCAGATATTCCTCCAGCCATTCGATCGTCTCCAGATCGAGATGGTTCGTCGGCTCGTCGAGGATCGCCAGGGTCGGCTCTGCAACCAAGAGGCGCGCAATGGCAACACGGCGCGCCTCACCCCCGCTCAGGGTTTCGACCAACCGGTCCGAATCCGCGATCCCGAGATGGCCGACGGTGGCCTCGGCCTCGTACTCGCGCTCCCAGCCACCGTGGCGCTCGAGGGCCTCCCCGACCTCGGCTTGTTTCGCCACGAGACGGGCCTGTTCCAATGCATCGCCGGCCTTGGACAGCGCCTCCGTGAGTTCCTCGAAACGTCGGCGCGTCGCGTTCCATGCTTTGAGACTTTCTAGGACCACATCACGCACGGTCCGCCCGGGCTCGAAACTCGGCTCCTGCGGCAGGTACTCGACCGTCGCATCTCGGCGCCGTGAGATGCGACCCCCGTCCGAGTCCTCGAGCCCCGCAAGTACGCGAGCCAGGGTGCTCTTCCCGGAACCGTTGTGACCGACCAGGCCAACCTTCTCGCCCCGCCGAATCGTCAGCGTGACGTCTTCGAAGAGAGTTCGATCGGCGACGAATTTGCGAAGTTGGTTGGCGTCGAGGACAGGCATGGGCCGGGAATGTCGCGCAATCTCCGCCAATCGGCCCGCGCACGTTCGAAGACGCACACAGGCCGGCGGGACTCACTCGTCGGGGGACTGTGGTGGCGGGTGGCGGGTGGCGGATCTAGAACTTCGAAAAGAGCTCGTCGCCAAGCTTCTCCAGGCCGGCCTTGACGTCGTCCGGGCTGAAGCCGGGGGGGCCCGTTACGAAACGGCTGACGCCCATATCCTCGAGGCGCTTCACCTCATCCGGGGTCGGCAGGCTCCCGCCGGTGATTTCGATTTCACTCGGATCCCGACCGATGCGAGCACACTCGGCCTTGATCTCGGCGATGCCCTCCTCGAGCTTGTCCCCCCTCGCCGGAAAGAAACCATCGCCGAGGCGTGCCGCACGCCGCGCAGCACTCTTTGTGTGTCCGCCGATCACGATCGGAAGCGAACCGCCGACCGGCTTCGGGTTCGACTCGACCGCGGGCCACTCGTAGTGGTCGCCCTTGTGTGCGGAGGGCCCCTCACTCCAGAGATCGCGAATCGCCTCGATCGATTCGTCCGTGATCGGAGCCCGCTTGTCGAAGGGCACCTTGAGCGCCTTGAACTCCTCCTCGAGCCAGCCGATGCCTACGCCCAGGATATGACGACCGCCTGACAGTTGATCGAGGGTCGCAGCTTCCTTGGCGATGTAGAAGGGGTGTCGCTGAGGAAGGATGATGATGCCGGTCGCGAGCTTGATGGTCTTCGTGACTGCGGCAGCGTAGGAGAGCCAGACATACGGGTCCGGGAACGGGTTCTCCTCCGAGCCGGGCATCTTCCCGTCCTGGCTATACGGATATTGCGAGGCATAACCCTTGGGAACGACGACGTGCTCGACGGTCCATAGCGATTCGACACCGACGGACTCGGCCGTCTGCGCGAGGTGGGTGAGGCCTTCCGGCTGACCGAAGGGGCCGACGTTGGCGAACATGAGGCCGAATTTCATGGCGGGGTCTCCTGGGGGTCGAATTCGAGGTGGCGTCGAGGGTCGCTCGACGATAACCCGAATTCGGAGGCCCAGGCGGATACCAGTGGTCAGAACCCGTCCCGGTGGAGGCGCGGTTCACCGCGGAGGTGGACGTCTCGGGGGCAACAGGTCATGGCGGGGAGGCGGTCTCCGCACGTGGTGATTCTGCGGACGCTCCGGACGACCACGACGCACCTGCGAGGAATCCCCGCGGCCCCGTGGTGGTCGCTGGAGACCGGGCCGCAAGAGCTTTGAAGGGCGCATGCTTCTATTCAGGGAGCGGAGCATCGGACGCTCGGGGACTCGCATCGCGCGTCGCAACCTGAGCGGTTCGCCGGCTTCACGACGACTGCCCCGCACACGGACCCGGTCGCCTCGGCGGAACGAAGCGGCGCCCTCTCGAATCGAGAACGCGACACCACTGACCGCGAGGACCCCCGCCTCGTTTCGCTCGACATATCCTTCGAGATCGACCCGCCGTACTTGCGACGACGCGACGGGGGACATCCCACGTCGATTCGCCAGGAGCATGCTTCTCTCCGAGTTCCACGATCCCAGGACGATCTCACGAACGACATCCCCCGAGCCGAGGCCCGCCCGCGGCGGCGACATTTCCATGTCGTCTGGTCTGATCGAACCGATGGGCGTGGTTCCGATCCGGAATGAGAAATCTCCGACTGGCACGAGCACACCGCGAACCAGGTCCGCAACCGCCACTCCAGCGGGGTCGATCCGGGAGGCAACGACCGTCCCGTCGGATCGCCTGAGGCCACTCACCGCGATCCGCATGCCGATTTCGATCTCGATCTGCGTGCCGTCGGATAGGTGTTCGAGCGCGACACGCTGTCCCATCACCTCGACGCTGTCCTTGTCCGAAGCCGTGACGGGTCCGAGAACCTCGTGCTGCACATCGATCCGGCGAGCGTAGAGGCCATCTTCACGCGCCTCGAAGTCGACTCGCACGACCTGACCCACCGCGAGGTCAGCAATGACCGCTGCGCCCTCATCGACCGAAACGTCCACCGTATCGTCATAGAGCACGCTTCGGCCATTCACGCATACACTGCCGAAGCCCGTGACAGTGCCATAGAGGCCGGATCCACCAATCCCGTCCTCCCCGGAATCGTCCGTCGGAGAGAGACCCGAGCCGCCGATGCCGTCATCGTCTCCGGGATCCGGGACAACCCCCGACCCTCCGATTCCGTTGCCCCCCGTCGTCGACCCCAGCACGATCTCGTCCTCGAACGCGATCGACGCTCCCGTTGCCCAACTCTCTTCGGGGCATTCCGCCTGGATCAACCCCGCCGGCAGCAGGATCGCCGTGACCAGCAACGAGAGCCAACGCCGGCGATCGAGTGCGGCCCTCGTGCGATGTCGATCATTCCGCATCGCCATCTCCCAGGTCCTCGTTCGGCACCCCCTCCTCGTCCGACTCGGACGCTCGCGCGGCTTCCTCGTTCGTCGGCACATCGTACTCGTAGACGCCGAACGTGATGCGTCGATGATCCCGCCCATGCTCGTCACCGCGCTCCAGCGCGAGCCGCTTCAACTCGCGCGCACGCTCGTTGACGCGCACCAGAGCCTGCTGCCCCACTTCTCGTGCGAGTGCAGACAATTCTTCGACCGCATCTGCGGGAAGCGAGCCGTAGTGAACACTCCGTTCGAGAAAGGGCGATTCGTCCGAATCGAGGTTTCCTGCCGCAGCGGCCAGATGATCACGCAGATTCAGTCCGACATAGTGCGCCTTCTCTTCGAAACCACGCGATGGCACGAACGCTTCGGAATTCAAGACGACCGCGCCGTCAGCGTCGATCGAGGCGATCCCGAGCCGTATCCATTCGTCGAGAACGGACCGTGGATGGATATCGACGCTGACGGAATTCACCAATCGCGCAAAAGAGGGCGCGTCGCCCTCCTCGGTCTGCCGTCGCAACGGCCGCGGCCGTCCTTCCTCATCGATCCAGGGCGCCTGGCCGGTCCAGCGCGCAACGATCTGAGCAGCGAGGGTGATCGCCGAGGGAGTCGGCGCCTCACCCGGTGCGCCCTGCTCCTGGATTCGCTTGACCTCGCGCCGGTGGATGCCGGTCAGCAGGCTCAATCGACTCACCGTGAGACGCTTCCCTTCGAGAGAGAAATCCGACGTCGCGACTTCGATGAAGAGAGACTTGAGGAGTCGGGAAACGAGGGGGTATTGAACCTGACGCGAGACGAGGAATCGCACCAGTGGGCGCAACATTCGTCGCAGCATTGCAACGATCAGGGTTGCTGTGTCAGCGGGCGGAGACGGTGCGGGTCCGTTCATCGATTCGATCCCATGTCTTCGAGTGGCAACGGTTCTCTTCTCCTCGGGTTCATGGCGCGAAGCTCATGCTCACTCCGAAACCGTCGTCCGGCGACCCGCTCGAGAGACCCAAGACGCCGTAGGGTCCGATCGACAATCTTGGCGACACGGCGAGTACGAGAAACGGTACGAGTTCCTGGGCGTCGGGTGTTTCACCGGAAGTCTCCTCGAGCCAGTCGTAGGAGAAACCCGCCGCGACGAATTCCGAAAGCTCGATGCTCCCGCCCACCGACGCAAAGAATCGGTCGTCGAGAGAATCGCTTGCAAAGAAGCTGCGTCCAAGGGTCGCGAAGGGCGTGACCGGTCCGATCTGCTGAAAGAACTCGGCCCAAGCCGCGAAGCCCCAGGCGCCCGTACCGAGTTCGTTCTTCGAACGCGTCGGCAACGTCACGTCCACCCCCAGCTCCACCTAGGGCATCCCGTCGAGAAAGGGATCCAGCAGGTAGCTGGCCGAGGTCACGATCTCGCCAACCCCTCGATTCGTTTCGGATTCGAGCGGGGGGCGAGGAGGGGGAGGCGGTGGCGGGCCCGGACCCGATCGGAGGGTTGTGGGTCCGTCGCTTACGATGAAGGGGACGACGACCTGAATCCGGAAACGCTCGTAATCGGCAATCACCCCGAGCGGCATGTAAAAAAGGGGCGAATCTCGCCTCAGGCCATAATCGCCGCGGCTGTAGTCGAAGCCAGCCGTATAAGTCCAGAAGACCGACTCCCAGAATCCCGATGACCCTTCCGTCGTCTCGTCGGAGCCGACGGCCGACAGCGACCTCAGAACCGCGGCGAGACTCGCGACGAGCGAGCGCGATCGGGCGACGGCGGATAACAGGCACATCGGGATCGGGAACTCCAGCCGGACGAGCGTTCGAAGGGTTCGCGCTCCGGAGTATGTGTGGGGAGGCATCGGATCGGAATCCGAGCGCCCCGCAAAGGGACAGGACACTGGGCATCGAATCATTCTCGCGTCGGGTCAAAGATCGGGACGTGGAGATAACGGCAGGAGGCGGCGTCATCATCTCTCGCCAGATCGACTCTATATAAATGGTACTTTATACCATTTTAAATGAAGTCTCTCCCGGAACGGCTCGGGCGACGGGAAAATGCCTCCGGACCGGCAACTCGCGCGCATCCTCGGCCCCGGCGGATCGACTGATCCACGCAGTCGACGCCCCGCTATTCTTCGGCGCGCTCAGCACCAGAAGCATTGGACGACCCCCCATGGCCGAGAACCCCGCCCCTCGTGATCACAACGTCCTTCCGTCGGAGCCTCGCGCCCTCGCCTCGATCGACTCCTGGTGGGGCGAGTTCGACGTGATCGTCGTCGGATTCGGCGTGGCGGGAGGAGCCGCCGCCATCGAAGTGGTGCGCGCTGGCGCCTCGACGCTGATCCTCGAACGTGCAACCCGCGGCGGCGGCGCCACGGCGCTGTCAGAGGGGACGATCTATTTCGGGGGTGGGACGCGCGTCCAGAAGGCTGCGGGTTTCGAAGACTCGATCGAGAACATGCATGCGCACGTGAAGGGGGCCGCAGGACCGACCGCTGACCCCGAGAAAGTCCGGCTCTACTGCGAGAACAGCCTCGAGCATTTCGCGTTCTTCGAGAGCATCGGGGTGGAGTTTAAGGACACCTACTACGACGAGAAGGTCATCTTCCCCCCCACCGACGATTGTCTGATCTACTCCGGCAACGAACAGGCCTATCCCTTCTCCGAAGAAGCGGTCCCCGTCCCCCGCGGCCACAAGCCCAAGAAGGAAGGCAGCGCCGGAGGCTATATCATCGAGCAAATGATCGAGACTCTGGGCGCACTCGGGGGCACGATCCAGAACGAGTCCCGCGTACAGACCTTGATCGAGGACGAAACGGGCCGTGTAGTCGGCGTGGTCGCCCAGATCGAAGGCAACGACGTCGCGATTCGCGCGCGACGGGGCGTCGTTCTCACGACCGGCGGCTTCATCATGAATCGCGCGATGGTCGAACAGTTCGCTCCGGATCTCGCAAGATGCAACTACCCGATCGGCAGCGACGGATGTGACGGGAGCGGAATTCGTATGGGAATGGGTGTCGGAGGAGCCGCGATCAACATGAACGAGGGGTTGATGACGACGCCCTTTTTCCCACCGGTCGGCCACATCAAGGGACTGGTCGTGAGCCAACAGGGTCAGCGCTTCATCAACGAGGACTGCTATCACGGCCGCGTGACCGATGCGATCCAGAAGAAGGCGGACGGGACGGCCTTCCTGATCGTCGACGACGAAACCTACGGACAATCCCTGGGCGGCTATCAGATGGTCGCGGTCGAGGAGACGATCGAAGAACTCGAGCGCTCTCTCGGCATGCCCCAAGGGCAGCTCGTCCACACCTTCGCGTCCTATAACCACTTCGCGGCGGCGGGCGTCGATCCGGTCTTTCACAAAGCCGAGAAATATGTCACGCCTCTCGACCACCCGCCGTATGCGGCCCTCGACCTCTCCGTCGACAAGAGCATCTGGGCCACGTTTACGTTAGGTGGACTCAATACTCAGCCGACAGGCGAAGTGCTGGGCGTCGACGGCCAGATCATCAGAGGTCTGTACGCGGCGGGTCGCGCCTCCGCCGGCCTGACCCGCTCGGGAAGCCACTATGCGAGCGGCATGTCGATCGGCGGAAGCAGTTTCTTCGGCCGGATGGCGGGGAAGAGCGTAGCCGCGGCGGACTGATCAACTCTCGGGCTTCCCCGGCGAATACGCACAGGGCATGCGCTTGATACCGTTGATGAAATTCGACTGCAGTCGGTCGGGTGCGCCCGTGATCTCGAGGTCGGGCATGCGCTTGAAGATCCGTTCGAACATCACCCGAATCTCTCGTCTGGCCAGATTCGCGCCGAGACAGAAATGCGGACCCGGTCCACCAAAGCCGACATGCTCGTTAGGCGATCGTTTGACATCGAAGCGATGGGGATTCTCGAACACTTCTTCGTCGCGATTCGCGGAGGCGTACCAGAGAACGACCTTGTCTCCCTCTTTCATTTCCTGTCCGCCTAGCACCGTATCTCGCGCACACGTTCGCCGCATATGAATCACAGGTGTGGCCCAGCGGATGATCTCTTCAACCGCGGTCGCACTGACGCCCTCGAAGTCCAAGGCCCAGCGTGCCCGCTCTTCCGGGTAGTCGCAGAGTGCCTTCATCCCGTGGCTGATCGCGTTGCGCGTCGTCTCGTTGCCTGCCACGACGAGCAACACGAAAAACGACGCGAGTTCATCACCCGTCATCGCGCCATCTTCGAGGTCGGCGTTGAGCAGCGCCGACGTGAGGTCATCCCGGGGATCGCGCCGGCGCATCTCCGCCATCTCGTTCATCAAGGCCGCGAGTTCCCCGCCCGCACCCAGCGCCGCCGCGATGATGTTGCCGGACTCGGGGACGAGCTCGGTGTCACCGAGCCCGAGGATGAGATTGGTCTTTTCGAAGACCATCTCAGTCTGACTCTCGGGGATACCCATCATGTCGCAGATGATCTCGAGGGGGAGCGGCGCAGCAATATCGGACACGAAATCGCATTCGCCTCGCTCGATGACACGGTCGATGATCGAATCCGCTCGACCTTGTACGCTCGCTTCCAGGCGAGCGAGAGCTCGGGGCGTGAAGCCGCGCGACACGATCCGGCGCTGGCGGCCGTGGCGGGGGTCGTCCATGTTGATCATGCCGCCAAAGAATTCATTGAACTCCTTCGGCAGGTCCTGGATCGACGTCGCGCCCTTGCCGGAACAGAAGATCTCGGGAGCACGACTCGCCTCGAGAACATCAGCGTGTCGCGTCAGCGACCAGTAGCCCGGCCCGACCGGGAGCGGCAGGTCGAGAATCTCCTGTTCCGTGAGAAAGGGAATCGGTCGCTCCGCCCGAAGCGTCGCGAAGGCACCCTCGCGCTCCTCGACCGGACGGAGCCAGAAATCGCGCTGGGAGAGATCGATCTCGTCGACGCCTTGAACTTGCTTGATCTTCATGGCTCCCGAACGTAAGTCAGCTCTTTTGACCGTCAAGCGGTCACCGAATCCATCCAGGCGACCGGGAGTCCAGCTAGACTCCCGCCCGACCGGCCGAGCGCCACTCTGTCCGAAGCCACCCAATCCCGCGCCCTCTCAGGAGACCGAAGATGCACGAATGGAGTGAGTCCCAGCTGATGATTCGGGACGCCGTTCGGCAATTCGTCGAAAACGAGATCGCGCCCCACGTCGAAGATCTCGAACACGGCGACCTGCCTCCCTACGACCTGCTTCGAAAGATGTACTCCGCCTTCGGCATGGACGAGATGGCGCGAGCGCGGTTCGCCAAGCAGATCGCCGCCGAGAAGAGGGGCGATGCCAAAGAGAAGGGCGCCCGCGAAGAGAAGGATCCGGCGGCAAGGGCCGACCAGGCCGCCGCCACCCTGATTCCGATCATCGAACTCTGCCGCTATTGCCCGGGCATGGTGACGGCCCTCGGCGTCAGCACCGGACTCACCGGATCGGCCATCCTGTCGAAGGGAACTACGGAGCAGAAGGAGCGCTGGGCACTCGATGTCCTAACGCTCGAGAAGATCGGTGCCTGGGCAATCACCGAGCCGGGCTCCGGTTCGGATGCGTTTGGCGGCATGCGCGCTTCAGCGCGACGAGAGGGCGACGGGTTCGTCCTGAACGGCTCGAAGACCTTCATCACGAACGGCCCCTTCGCCGACACGACGGTCTTCATCTGCAAGCTCGAAGAGGAAGGCGTCGATATCCGCGATCGCAAGATCCTGAACTTCGTGCTCGAGCGCGGCACACCGGGCTTCGAACAGAGCGCGCCGCTGCGCAAGATGGGCATGCATTCCTCCCCGACCGGAGAGCTCTTTCTAGCGGACGTTCGCGTCGGAATGGACCAGCTGCTCGGGGGCGAAGCGGCACTGAGCAAGAGCGGCGGGGGTCGCGAAGGCGCGAAGAGCACGTTTCAGACCGAGCGATCGGGCGTGGCCGCAATGGCGCTGGGCATGGTCGACCGATGTCTCGAACTCTCGCTCAAATACGCTCGGGAGCGCGTCCAGTTCGGACGACCAATCGGCGAGTACCAACTGATCCAGGACAAACTCGCGCGCATGGAGGTCGCCCGCATGAACCTCCAGAACCTGGTCTTTCGTACCGTCGAACTCACCGCACACGGAAAGACGATGACGTTTGCGGAGGCGTCCGCGATGAAGCTCTATGCTGCCCGCGCAGCGGTCGAAGTCGCGATGGAAGCGGTGCAGGTGTACGGCGGAAATGGATATATGTCGGAATACGTCGTCGAGCAATTCGCCCGGGACTCCAAGGTCCTCCAGATCTACGCTGGCACGGACGAGATCCAGATTCGAGCGATCGCGAAGGATCTTCTCCGGGGCTAGAGACTGAAACTTTTCGGGCGGACCGCGCGACCTACATCGGCAACAAGAGGATCATCCGAGACAGGGACGGGAGTCGGGATTGGAAGAGGGGATGGTCGATCTCGCGCTCAGCGCGGCGATGTTCGCGCTGATGTTCGGGATGGGCCTCAGCCTGGGCGCCGACGATTTTCGCCGAATCGCGACGAGTCCACGCGCGACGCTCGTCGGCACCGCCCTGCAGCTCGTCGCGATGCCCGTCGTGGGAATCGCAGTCGCCCACTTTTTTGAGCTCTCACCGATCCTTTTCACCGGAATCGTCGTCGTTGCAGCCTGCCCCGGCGGCATGTTCTCGAACATGTACGTCCATCTGGCGCGCGGACACACAGCGCTCTCGATCACGCTCACCGCGACGGCCACCTTCGTCACGCTCTTCACGCTCCCTCTCTGGATCCAGTTCGCGCTGACGACCTTCTCGTCGACGGGCGTCACCCCGATCGACATGCCCGTGCTCGACACCGCTCTCCGGCTCGGAATGCTCACGATCCTGCCCGTCGCCATCGGGATGGGCGTGCGGCATCGATGGCCCGCTACCTCTGTATGGGAGCGCAAGCTTTCGCTCGTCGCCGCCAGCGTGATCGTCGGCGGAATGATCTTCCGAGGGACGAGCCAGCCTGAAGTTCCCGTGGAGGAGTTCCTCCGTTCGCTCGCGCCCGCAGCCACCCTTGCCATCGCGGCGATCGTCGTCGGGATTACCCTACCGCCGCTATTGCGTGTCTCCCCGCGCGATACGGTCACGATCGCCGTCGAGATGATCGTCAAGAACACCTTGCTCGGGATCGTGCTCGTCGGACAGGTGCTCGATTTCGAAGCGGTGTTGCCGATCTTCGCCTTCTCGATTTTTCAGACCCCGGGCGGAGTCCTGATTCTCGTTGGCTGGCGTTATCTCGAGAAGCGTGGCGTGCTCGCTCCCTCGGATGAGTCCGATCAGCCCGTCTCGGTGTGACGTCTCGGCAACTCGTCGGCTTGCTCGATGCGTCAGACGAAGTGTCGAATGATCTCCTCGGCAAAGCGCTCCATCAACGCCTTCTTCTGATCGAGGGTCGACGGGCCATCGAAGGCGAACCAGAAGGGAAGATGGATCCCCGAGGTCATCCCGTCGTCTTCGAGTCGGCGAAAGAGATCGACGTCGGGATCCGCATAGACTCCAACGAGGGAGTCGAAGGGCTGATCGGCCCGGCCCGCCTCGAGGCGCAAGCGCTCTATCTCCCCCAACACGGCAGGAACGTCCTCGGGCGCGTTCCCCGCTCCGATCCACCCGTCGCCGACCCTCGCCGTCCGACGCAACGCGGCCGGTGCGGCGCCACCCACGTAGATCGGAATCGGGTGGCTGGGTTTCGGGCTCACCACGATCGGATCGAAATCGAAGAACTCGCCGTGATACTCGAAGAAGTCCCCGGTCCAGAGGCCCTGCATCACGTCGATCATCTCGTCCATCCGCCGACCCCGGCTCGAGAATTCGACGCCATAGATATCGAATTCTTCCTTCATCCACCCGGCACCGATGCCAAGCGCGAATCGTCCCCTCGAAAGGATTGCCAGCGTCGCCGCCTGCTTCGCGACCTCGATCGGATCGCGCAGAGGCAGTACATACACGCCGCAGACGAAGCGAATGCGAGTCGTCACCGCGGCCATCGCCGCCGTACTCGTCCACATGTCGGGATATTCGCTCTCGGCCGTCTGCGGCGGATAGCCGGACTCTGAGTAGGGATAGCCGGGCACCATCGTTTTCGGATAGAGCGCGTGGTCGGCGCCGATGATCCCTTCGAAGCCGAGTTCGTCGGCAAATCGGGCGATCTCACAGAGTTGATCCGTCTCGGCCCAGGTGATCGACTGCCAGAATTTCATCCGCGCCTCTTCCTCGCGTCCGCGCAGCGCAACAGAAAACGGCGCATGCAGGTCCATTGGGACCCGGCAAGGAGTGACGCTACCAGCTCGATTCGCGCGCAGCGAGTCGTACCCAGCGCGACGACGGCGATCTTTCCGCTAGTTCGTTCCGGGCTTCGTTTCTCCCGTCCGCAGACCACTGGTCGACAACGCGGATTGGAGTTCTTCGAGACATCCTTGACAAAGCGCATGGCTCATGGTGCTGATGGAGGGACGCGAAATCGTTTGAAGTACTGCTCCGCACCAGGCGCAAGCCTTTCCCATGATCACCCCCTTTCCTTCCCGCAGTCGGGAAGGGATATCGCGTGTTCGACCGTCGCGATCGCAAAGAGATCGTCTACCCGGGTCCGTCACCCATGCGAGCCCGGGGAGCCGGCACGCCTCACCCACTGTTCCGGCATCTGGCAGGATTGTCGATCCGGTCTTTCCCTGATTGGTGGCATTCATTGCTCGGGCAGCCAGAAACCCGCGCCTCGCGCCCGAGAATTGCACCGCTTCTCGTCCCTTCTCCGACCAAAACGGGCGCGTTTGAACTCACCCACCGGAAACGCGACACTCGGGTCGCGCTCGCAGCCGAACCCGAAAGGCTCCCCACCCGATGTCATTGACCCTGATCGGAAGCCCGATCTCCCCCTTCGTTCGAAAGATCAACATCGTCCTGCTCGAAAAGGGCCTCGATTTCGAAGCCGAGCCCGTCAATCCCTTCTCACCACCCGACGATTTTCGCGAGACCAGTCCGCTCGGCAAGATCCCCGCATTTCGCCATGATGACCGGATCGTGAACGATTCCTCTGTCATCGCCCGATACCTGGATCGAATCGAGCCGAACCCGGCGCTCTACCCGAGCGACCCCTTCGAGGCCGCCCGAGCCGAATGGATCGAGGAATTTGCGGATGGTGGGCTGGTTCCCGTCATCGGGCCCGGAATCTTCCAGGCACTCGTGCTGCGTCCGATGATGACGGGGGCGGAACCGGACGAAGAAGGCGCCCAGAAGGTGATCGACCAGGATCTGCCCCCACTGCTCGGATACCTCGACGACCAGCTCGCAGACGGCGAGTTCTTCGTGGGGGATTCCCTCTCGATCGCCGATATCGGGGTCGCCTCTCCGCTCGTCAATCTGCGGCTGGCCGGGGTCGTTCCCGACCGGGATCGCTGGCCCGCGCTGCACGCCTTTACGAAGCGAATGCATGCGCGTGATTCCTTCCAGGCCGTGATCTCCCCAATCACCCGGGGGATCGGCAAACGTTGGGTCGACCTGAATTAGCGACACGGATCACGGAATTCTTGCGCTGGGAGTGCGAACAACATGAGTCATGGATCGAAATCGGACCCGATCCGGGTCTGTCTGGGATTCCCACCCTTTGCCCAGAAAAAATATCTCGAACGTCTCGCGACCCTCGACGGGATCGAGGCCCGGGTCTTGCCCATCGATCCTGGGGCCGACTGGGCGATCGAAGCCGCAGGTCATCCCTATCCAGAGCCTCCGCCCTGGGCGACTTCGGTCGCAGCCGAGCGCGAGGCCGTCCTTGCAAAGATGCATATCTTGACAACGCTCCACACGCCGGATCGTCTCGCCGAGCGGGCACCGAATCTGCGCTGGATCCAGGGCGCGGGCGCCGGTGTCGAGCAATTCTCGACCGCGGGAGTCGTCCAGGATCGCGTCGTCCTCACGAATTGTTCCGGCGTGAGTGCCGGATCGATGTCCGAATGGGTCATCGGCCGATTGCTCCAGGTCTGGAAACGCTTTCGCGAGGCCGACGAATTCCAGGTGGCCCATCGTTTCGAACGTAGCTACGGCCGCACTTTTTCTGGATCGACGATCGGCATCGTGGGACTCGGGGGGATCGGCAAGGCGGTGGCCTCGCGCGCGCGAGCCCTCGGCTGCCGTACGCTGGGGCTGAAACGCAGCGCGCGCCCGGGGGACGTGTCCGACGACGTCGACGAACTCTTCTCGACCGACCGACTATACGAGCTGCTGGCTCAGTCCGATGCGGTGATCGTCTCGGCGCCCGCGACCGCCGAGACTCACCACCTGATCGACGCGGCCGCCCTCGCGGCGATCCCACGGCATGCGGTCCTCGTAAACGTCGCACGCGGAACGCTCGTGGACGAAGCTGAACTCGCCCGGGTCATGCTCGAAGATCCCCTGGCGGCGGCGGTACTCGACGTCTTCGACCCCGAACCGCTCGATCCCGCGAGTCCGCTCTGGGACATCCCGAACGTCTATGTCTCGGCTCATTCTTCGGTCTCCGTCGATCGCTATATGGACGACGTCTTCGACCTCTTCTTCGACAATCTCGAGCGCTTCCTGCGCGGAGACGAACTCCGCAACGTCATCGACATGAAGAACCTCGGCTTCGAATAACGAACGCGGCGCCCAGGGCACCGCGAAACAAGAAGGAACGCACCACGATGCCGAAGGGATCCTGCCTGTGCGGGGCCATCCGATACGAGACCCCCTTCGCGCTCGAGGCCATCGACCACTGTCACTGTTCGATGTGCCGTCGGTCCCATGGCTCGGCATTCGCCACCTACGGCCGCGTCCCGAGCGAGTCCCTGACATTCACCACGGGCCGGGATCAGCTCAGGGAATACCAGTCCTCGGACGTCGCCACGCGTTCGTTCTGTGGACGATGCGGATCGAGTCTGCTCTACCGTCATTCCGAAGCCCCACAATTCGATTTCATCACGGTCGGAACCCTCGACGATGACCCCGGTAGCCGACCTCGGGCACATATCTTCGTCGGCTCGAAGGCCGCGTGGTATCCGATCGACGACGACCTGCCTCAACACGAGCAGTACTCGCCCAGCACGTCGGATTGAGCCGTGGCATCGGTTCTGGTTTCCGCACCCCATCCATTCCGCGCCCGTTTCGACGCCACCCTCTTCGAGACGCGTCTCCGAGCGATCGACCGGCGCGAACCCTTCCGCTTCCCAAGCGAAAGCGTCCCGGACTCCTTCAAGCGCTCGAGTGTGCTGATCTGTTTCTGGCGTGAGGCCAGCGATTTGCACGTCTTGTTGACCAAGCGGGCAACATCGCTGCGCGGACATCCAGGACAGATGTCGTTTCCCGGCGGGCGACTCGAAGACGGGGAAGACTGGACCGCGGGCGCTCTCAGGGAGACCGAAGAAGAAGTCGGGATTCCACGGGCGCGGATCGAGATCCTCGGGCGCCTCGATGACGCGTGGAGCGGGGCGGGACATCTCCTCGTCCCGATCGTGGGATGGCTCGATGCTCGACCGACCCTGGCGCCCAATCCCGATGAAGTCGAGGCGATTCATACGCCGAGCGTATCGGCCCTCTTCGCCCCCGATGCGTATAGCCTCGAGCAAGCCGATGTGGGTGGCGACGTCTACTACAACTCGACGCTGCGCTGGGAGGGGGGAAGTGTCTTCGGACTCTCGAGCGATCTGTTGATCGAAGCGATCGAGTGGGCCATCGGTCTCGACGAGCACCACGGACCCAGTCGCCTCTCGAGCCTCGAATCCTGGCTTCGCGTCAAGGCCGCGCAGGAATCCGAAAGCCCCTGAACAATCGAGACCGATTCACGAATCCGCTCTCGCGACCGCTCGACAAATGAGCGACACGGCCCGCAACGCAGCACGCCGCAGGCAGTTCAGCACCGCCAGGAAGCGTCATACCTCGAACCCGACACCCCTCGGACCTCGTGGATTGCGAATCAGCCCTCGACGGGAATCGAAAGCGGAAGCAGCATCTCGGCTGCGATCGACGAACCTGCTCGGTGGAATTCCTGCTCGACGGCGTCGGCTACGACCTTCGTCACGTTCGAGCGACACCCGCCACACCGCATGCCCGCTCCGGTCGCGCGCGCGACCTCGCGAGTCGAACTGGCGCCGTCCCTTACGAGGCGGCGAATCTGGCGATCGGTGATTCCGCGACAATGACAAACGAGCATCGGGGACTTCCTTCGTCGGTGCCCTTCCGGCGAGACCCGAGAGCGGTTCGGTCCGGAGGAGTGGGAATTCTATGGCGAGAGAAATTGAATATCAATGTCAATTTCATTGGATAGCCAAAAAAGTGGACATCAGAATCAGTCCTCCCACGTCTGAGCCCCTTTTCCACTCCCCCGACTGAGAAAGTCCAAGAACATCGACAGAATGGCTCCCCTTGGGGGAAAGCTCTTCAGGAAACCCGACACCCTCGCTGAGGACGCTCGGCGAATGCGCCCGCTCCGCGTCCGAACCAACCTGGTCCGGGTGCTCCCAAGACGCGGCTTGGGCATCGTCAGCACCCTACCCCGCCCACTCGGGGCGGATAGAATGATTCGATCCGAAGGAGAGACGATGAGCCCCGACGACCTGGTGGAGATCGAGAAGATCAAGCAGTTGAAGGCCCGCTACTTCCTGCTGATGGACCAGAAACGCTGGGATGAGTGGGCAAATGTGTTCTGCGAGGACGTCACGATCGACACGACCGAGGAAGGCACGCCGATCCTGCACGGCCGCCAGACGTTCAGGGAATTCCTTCCGCCGATCCTCGAGAACGTCCGGACCTGTCACCAGGGACATACACCCATCATCACGCTGACGGGCCCCGAGACGGCGGAGGGCACCTGGGCGATGGAGGACAGGCTGTGGTGGCCCAAGGGATCCCCTTTCGAACATCTCTGGGGCCTCGGATGGTACGAGGAGAAGTACCGTCGGGACCCGGACGGAGAATGGCGGATCCTCCACCTCAAATTGCGCCGCATCCGTGTGGAAATGGACGGAGTCGAAGCGGGCTCCGGCGATCGGCCCGCGTCCGGCGGCCGAGCGAATCAACCCGAGAATTGAGGAACGACCCATGAGCAAGCTCGAAGAACTCGTCCGGCCCGGCCGGACCGCAATCCTGACAATGGAGATGCAGCGGGGCGTGATCGGGGATCTCAGTGCGCTTCGCGCGCTGGCCGACGTCGTCGATGCCCAGGGTGTTCCGAAACGCCTGGGGCTCCTGCTCGACGCAGCACGGGGTGCGGACATTCCCGTGGTCCATTGTCGCGCCGCCTTCCGGCCGGATCGACGAGGCTCCTATTCGAACGTGCCGATGGTCAACCACCTGCTCAAGAACCCCGATCACATGCTGCTCGGAGAGGCAACGACCGAGGTCATTCCAGAGCTCGGCCCCGCGAGTTCCGACCTCGACTCGGTCCGCCTCCACGGCATGTCGCCCTTCATCGGAACCGATCTCGACCCGACCCTCCGCTCCCTCGGAGTCGAGACCGTCGTGGCCACCGGCGTGTCCCTGAACGTGGGTATCCAAGGCATGGTCATCGAGGCGATCAACCATGGCTACCATGTCGTTCTCGTTACGGACTGCGTGGCGGGCTACCCACCCGAATACGCGCAGACGGTGCTCGAAAACAGCCTGGCGCGCATTACGACGCAGACGACGGCGGAAGAACTCGCGCCTCTCTGGGGCTGATCCGATAGCCCGGCGACGCTTCTGGGCCGACTTGCGCGGCCGAGGCACACGAGTCTCTACACACACGCCCGCTTGGCGCACGCAGACGGAGAGAATCGATGACCCAATCCTCGGACAATGCGGGATCGACGAACGCGGGCCCGGACCCAATCGATTTCCAGGTCAATCGCGACGATTTTCGGGATTGCCGCTTCGTTCCGGGCGGACCGATCGACGCCCTCACCGACGGGCAGGTGCTCTTCAAAGTGGATCGCTTCGCGCTCACTTCGAATAACATTTCCTACGCTGCTGCGGGTGATATGTTGAACTACTGGGGATTCTTCCCGGGTGAGGACCGCTGGGGACGTATCCCCGCGATGGGCTTTGGCGATGTCATCGAATCTCGCCATCCTGACGTCGAAACCGGTGCGCGCTGTTTCGGGTTCTTTCCAATGAGTCGTCATCTCGTGATCGACGCTCAGCCGAACAAGACGGGCATGGTCGATGGCGCCGCTCATCGCGCGGACCACGCCCCCGTCTATCGCGGGTACTCAACGATCGGAAAAGACTCGCTCTACGACGAGAACCTCGAAGACCATATCCTTCTCCTCCGCGGCCTCTTCATGACCTCGTTCCTGGTCGACGATCTTCTCGGTGAGGAGGATTTTTTCGGAGCCTCCTCATCGATCGTGACCAGCGCCTCGAGCAAGACATCGATCGCCTTGGCCCATCTCTTGAAGACCCGAGCCCGAGGACCCGTAGTCGGTCTCACTTCGGCTCGAAATCGGGATTTTGTCCGCGCCCTCGGCTGCTATGACGAGGTCGTGCTCTACGACGAACTCGACGCGATTCCCGGTCTCGCGAAGCAGGGCGGCGCAGTCATGGTCGACATGGCGGGCAACGGCGAGGTCGTCGAGGGTGTACACGCCAGACTGCAAGACGACCTCAAGTACTCCTGCACGGTCGGCGCGACGCATTGGGAAGCCCCCCCGCGGCCCCGTGAGCTGCCCGGTCCACGACCCGAGTTCTTCTTCGCCCCCAGCCGAATCGTCAAGCGCACAGAGGACTGGGGCGCCGGCGGCCTGCAGGATCGAATCGGCGCGTCCTGGAGGAAATTCGCCGCCTTCAGTGATCAGTGGATGAAGATCCGGCGCCACTCCGGCTCCGATGCCCTCGAAGCGGTCTACCAGGAGGTCCTCTGCGGTGCGCTCGATCCCCGCGACGGGCATATCATCAGTCTGTGGTAGCCGCGACCGATCGAGCCTTTTCATCCCGAACAAGGAGCGAACCATGAACGCAACCCGGCCGGACGACGAGACGAAGGCGACCGGAGTCCACCACCTCGCCTTTTCCACTGCGGACATGAAGGCTCAGATCGAGTTCTTCTCGGATGTACTCGGGATTCCGCTCGTCGCGATCTTCCCGATGCATGGAGTACCGGGCGGGATACACGCCTTTCTGGAAGCAAGCGCCGATTGCCTGATCTCCTTCGTGGAGCTCCCGGCGATGGCCGACATCGAGATCGAATACGGCAAGACCCACGCGGGAAACGGCGCGCTCCCCTCCGCACCCGGGACGCTTCAACACCTCGCTCTCAAGGTCGACGACCCGGAAGAGCTCCGGGCTCTACGCGATCGAATTCGCAGTCGTGGCGTGAACGTGCTCGGTCCGGTCGATCACGGCATGTGTCAATCGATCTATTTCGCGGGCCCGGAAGGGCTGACCCTCGAGATCGCGACCTCTGCCCATGCGATCGATGCCGCACAATGGATCGATCCGGTCGCCGCCGCGTCCATCGGGATCGATGCCGAAACGCTTCGACGTTTCGCGGCACCCGATCGCTTCGACCGTCCGGACGAGCCCGTGCCGCAACCGAAATACGATCCGACCATGCCGCATATGCGATACCCGCCGGCGGTCTACGAGAAGCTTCTCGAAATGACCGACGAGCAGGTCGCTGCGGCAGTCAGTTTCTCCGAGCCGCCCGTCCCACCGGCATGAAGATCGTCCGCGAGCCCTATGGAATCGTGCATGCCGACCCGAGTCCGATGAAGGATGTGTACGGCGGGGACGCCGGCATGATCTTCGTCGAATGCATGCGAGTGAGACCCGCCGAGGGTGATTCCAGAACGGTCATCGTCTTCTCGCATCCGATCGGCGGAGGCTCCTTCCTCCCTCTCGTCAACGCCCTCGCCGCAGCCGGCGTCCACGTCATCTATTGCAATCCGCGCTATCGAGGAAACGACACAGCATTGATCCTGGAGAAATGCGTCCTCGACCTCGGAGCCTGCATCAAGGACCTCCCGAGACGCTTCGGCTACGAAAAGGTCCTACTGGGAGGATGGTCGGGGGGCGGCTCTCTCTCACTCTTCTATCAGGACCAGGCCGAGACCCCCACGATTCGCGAGACCCCCGCCGGCGATCCCGCCGATCTGGTCGCCGCCGAGCTCCCCGCGGCGGACGGGGTGCTCCTGCTCGCTGCCCACATTTCGCGTTCGATGACTCTGACCGAGTGGATCGATCCCTCGATCCGAGACGAATCCGCGCCGTGGGATCGCGATCCCGAACTCAATCTCTACGACCCGAAGAATCCGAACCAGCCGCCCTACGGCGAGGCCTTCCTCGAACGCTATCGCGACGAGCAGATCGTGCGAAATCGGCGCATCACGGCCTTCGTGAAAAAGACGTTGGCCGAGCTTCGAGCCGACCCGGAGAGGGCACCGGAACGCGCGTTCTGCGTCCACGGCACGATGGCGGATCCCCGCTTCCTCGATCCGACACAGGACCCCTCGGATCGAATACCGGGGCTCTGTTATCTGGGCGATCCTAAGCTCGTGAACGATGGACCGGTCGGGCTCGCCCGTTTTACGACACTCCGCTCGTGGCTCTCCCAGTGGAGCTACGACGATTCGCGAGCGGATGGTCTCGGCAACGCAAGCCGCATCAGTTGTCCCGTGATCGTGCTCAACAACACCGCTGACCTCGCCTGCACGCCGAGCCACGCACGTCGTCTCCACGAAGCGATCGGACACGAGGACAAGGAGATCCACCAGATCGACGGCGCGGATCACTACTATCTGCAGGCGCCCGAAAAGGCGCTGGACGCCGTTGCGCTGATCAAGGACTGGATGGAACGGAAGGAATTCGCCTGACCGAAGGACGATTCGAGGGCATCTCGTCTAGCCGCCCTGTGCCTCGAATCGATCCAGCGACTTCCGGTATTCCCCCATCCCCTTGTAGAGAAGAAGGGTCGCGATCAGGTGCGCGGCGAGTGTCGTTGTCAGCAGCGACCAGCGAATTCCACCAATCCCATAGGACGCCTCGGAAAAGACAAAGTCGGTCATCGCACCCACGATCAGTGGCCCGATCGCCAGTCCCAAGAGGTTCGTCGCGAAGAGATAGATCGCCGACATCTGCCCTCGCAGGTTGTTGGGCATCATCTCCTGGAGCGCCGCAGGAGCGACTCCGAAGGGCATCGATGCCAGAAACGCCGCGGGCGCGGCAACGGCCATCGCGAGATTGCCGTCGTCGATGATGGGAAAGGCGATTCCGAAGGGGAGCCACATCCAAGCCGCGAAGAAGCCGACGCGGATCTTCGCATCGCGATAGCCTCGTTTCCTGAGCCAGTCGGCGAGTACACCGCCGAGAATCGCGCCGCTCGCGGAGCCGATGAACACGATCAGCCCATAGACGAGGCCGAACTGCGCGACATCCCAACCGTGGACTCGCTTGAACATCGAGGGCAGCCAGGAGCCTGTGCCATAACTCGAGAATGACAACAGCGCGAATCCGATATTATGCGTCGCGAGCGTTTTCCAGTTCTCCCGAGCGTACGCATAGACCTCGGATAGGGGAAGATCTGTCGTCCCATCCCCGGCGCGCGATGCGACCACTCCCCTCCGCAGGGGCTCGCGCACCGTCAGGAGTAGGAGGGGGACGATGAAGAGACCCGGCAAGCCGACGATGATGAAGACCTTCTGCCAACCGGGAATCATTCCCAGGACCGGGATCTCCCAGGGCGTCGTTCCGCGAAACATCGAGACGGCCTGGCCGCCGATCAGGTAGGCGAGTCCCGAACCGAGATAGATCCCGCTCGAGTAGATCGCGATCGCCCTCGCAAGCTTCGATCCGTCGAAATAGTCCGCGATGATCGAATAGGCAGAGGGAGAGAGTGAAGCTTCTCCCACGCCGACCCCGACGCGCAAAAGAGCCATGTGCCAGAAATTTCGCGCGAAAGCACACCCGATTGTCACGATGCTCCAGAGCACGAGGCCCAGAGAGATCGTGTGTTTTCGACTTCGCGTGTCCGCGGCGCGGCCGAAGGGAATCCCGAAGATCGTGTAGAAGATCGCGAACGCGGGTCCCATCAAGAACGCGACCTGCCAATCGAACTCGATCGACAGACCGACCTTCAAGTCGTCGACCATCAGGCTCAAGATCTGTCGATCGAGAAACGAGAACAGGTAGACGAGCATCAGCACACTGACGACGTACCACGCGTAGCCCTCCGATCCTCGCTCGGCGTTCTCGGGCGAAGGGGTCGTAGACGGAGAATCCTGGGATTCCCGGGCGCTACCGTCGGGCGAGTCTCGGCTCATCCCGCCTCAGGCAATCAGTGAATGTTCGTCGAAGGGTGCCTCACCCCGTCCGATCTTCTCCGCACGAGCGTGGAGCGTCACGCCCGCGCCTTCGACACCGAGCATCGCCACGAATTTGTCGGCCTTGAGATCGGCGATCAGAGCCTGGGCCAGATCGTCGAGGTCCTGGAACTCGAGTTCCATTCCCGTTTCCTTGGCGTGTTTGACGAACGCGCCCATCAGGTCGTCCGGCTGTCCCGAGGGCTTCTCGCGCGCGAACTCTTCGGGCCGGTTCCGGGCGCAATTCCAGATGCCTGTCTTGAGCAGACCACCAGAGGGGTAGAAGATCGTCGCTTTGAGGTTCGGGTGCTGTTGGCTGAATTGGGCGGCAAGGCACTCGGTGATGATCGAGACACTCGCCTTGCTCGAGGCATAAACAGACTGCCCCGCCATCGGCGCGATGCCGCCGTCGCCGGAGGAGGTGTTGATCACGTGGCCCTCGTCCCCGCCCGCGATCATACGCGGAACGAAACTCTGGATCCCGTGAATCACACCCATGACGTTCACGCCGAGGACCCACTTCCAATCGTTGACCGTGGTCTCCCAGACGTTCACCGAGGGCGCACCGACGCCCGCGTTGTTGAAGAGAAGATGACACGCTCCGTGTTGGCCGTAGACCTGCTCGGCCAGCGCCTCGACTGATCCCGGGTCGGAGACGTCGGTCACGATTCCCGTGAGATCGCCTCCGCTCTCGGAGAGTTCCGCAACCGCAGCGTCCAGCGCTCCCTTTTCGACATCGGAGACGACGACCTTCGCGCCCTCCGCGAGGAGCTGTTTAGCGATGGCTTTTCCGATATCGCCGGCGCCGCCGGTGACGACGGCAACCTTGCCCGCATAGTCTTCCATGAAATTCTCCCTGGCCGCTACTCAACAGAGTGACCGTTTTATTGGATGGGTAGGAATTCAAGAGGCCGAGCGATCCGCGCTCCCTCTCTGAAAGATCAAACGCTCCGCTGTCGATCCCCGATCGCGGAGTACGCGATCGCGGATGCGCTGTCGAGGTCGAGTGCATCCGACATGTTCATCGTCCCCGAGCCCGCATTCAGCTTCTCGAGTGCGACGTCGATGTTGTCGGCCTCGATCTCGTAGATCGCCAGATATCGTTTTGGTGTGTTCGCGCCCGTCTCACCGATCTGCGAGGGTGCGATCTCGAACCGTTGAGCCGCGACGAATCCCTCGGTCTCGAGGACTTCCTTCAGGTGGATCTCGTCGTACCACTTGTTGTACGCGGCCTCCTGGCCCGGCTTCGGTTCGGTAAAAACGATCAGTCGATGGGTTGCCATGGCATTCCTCCTCTGGCGCTAGCGGTCGGGGTCGATTCTCGTACTTCGGGCCGATCAGATCCCGGCCTGTTTCATTGCTCGTTCGAGCCAGACGTCGGTGCGCTTTGCAGCCGCGGCCGCCATCTTGGTCGGTAGCCCCTGGAATCCGTGAGGAGAGTCGGGATAGACCTGAAGCTCGACGTCGACATTCGCCGCCGCGAGAAGCGGCGCCAGGAAGAGCGAGTCGTCCCGGAGGTGGTCGTAGCCTCCAACACTGATGAGGCTGGGTGGAAGACCTTTGAGGTCCGCGAAGAGCGGAGAGATATCGGGGTTGCGTCGTTCTTCCTCGCACAGACCTGGCGTGAAACATTCGGTCATGAAGCGGAGATTGTCCGGGTCGAGCACGTCCGTGTGGCCCCCATTATTCCGCTGGCTCGGTGTCCCATTCACATCGTACCAGCCGAAGACGAGGTTCAGACCAAGCAGGCGTTCCGCGGCATGCAGACGATCCCGCACGCGAAGTGCCGTCACCAGGGCGAGATGACCGCCGGCTGATTCACCGCCGATGAACATCCGATCCGCGCCGAACTCCGCGGGGCCCTTCGCGAGCAACCAGCTCGCCGCTGCCTCGCAGTCGTCGGGCCCGGCGGGATAGGGAGATTCGGGGGCGAGCCGATAGTCGACGCTGAGCACCGCCAGACCGAAGTCCTCCGCCAGATGCTGATTCGTGAGATCGTTCATCTCCGGGCTACCGAGGATCCAACCCCCACCGTGGATGTGCAGGAAGAGCCCCCGCGCCTCCCCTGCCGGCCGAAAGATCCGCACCGGCAGGTCGCCTGCAGGTCCGGGAATCATGGAGAGTTCGGCGGACTCGGAGGTTGTGATCGGCATCGTCTGATCGAAGGATCTGCGCGCCGCTTGCGCACGCTCGACCGGATCCATGTCACTGGAGAATTTCTCGAGCGCGGGCATATGCTCCAGCATCGCCCGGGCTTCTTCCCGATAGCCCTCCAGTTCTTTGTCCCAAAGTCGCAATCTCAGTCTCCTTGGAATCGACGGTCAGCGCATCGACGGTCAGCGCATCGACGGCGCGGCCTGGAGACAAGTCTAGTCCGATGTTTCCGGAATTCACCTGGTCGTTTTTTCCGGAATCCGCGACTCGTTCGGGACCTCGCGGTGAGTCAGTGACGCGATTAGTCACAGTCTCACGGGAAAGCTGCGGCCCAGGTGCGCATTCGGATCGAATGGTTCCGGGGAGCCGGAAGAACGTCTCAAGCGATTCATCGAGCCTCCGATAAGGCCTCCCAAAGGAGCCCCCCTACAAATGAGACCGATATCACGTTTAGCCCTCGTGGCGCTGATCGCGCTCACGTGGACGAGTCTGGCTACGGCCGAGACCCCAGACATCAATTCCCCTCTCGAAATCGACGCGTTCGCGTCCATCACCGCGCTTGCGCTCGACGCCGCTTTCGAAGAATCGATGGCCGAGAGAAGCGACCCTCTTCTTCGAAGCCTGGGGGGTCCAACGACCATGAAATGCGCGCGTGCTCCGAGTGCCGTCGAGACCTGCGTCGTGACCGCTACCGGTACTCCGAAAGAAATCAGTACCGAGACGCTCGCCCAGCACTGATTGGGACCGCAAGCGATCCCATCCCGGTGGGGTCGCTGCCTCGGCGTGGTCTCCCGGTTCGAGCTGCGGCATGATGCGATGCTCGCCCCCCTGCTCTCGACGAGCATCCAGTGAGCAGCGTCTTGTCCTTCGTCTCCGTCGCCCGACTCGATGAACTCCCTGCAGATCGCGGCCTACGGGTCGTAGTCGATGGAGTCGGCGTCGGACTCTATCGCGTGAACGACGCCGTCTACGCGATGGAAGATGCCTGCCCCCACGCCGGCTATCCGCTCTCCGAGGGCCAACTCGACGGCTGTGTCGTCTCGTGTGACGCCCACGGTTGGCCCTTCGACGTCCGAACCGGGTTCGATCCCGACAACGCCGATGGATTTCCGGTTCCTTGCTTCGCGGTCGAGGTCGAGGGCAACGACGTCCGAATCGATCTCGCGCATCGGATCAATGATCCGCGGCGACGGCACGACGCGTCCAATTCACCGTAAAGAGCCCTCGCAGCACACGTGAGAGATCAGTCCGGCTCTTCGTAGCTGGCTTGTATGCCGTCACCTACCAGAAGCTGGTCTGAATCATCTCCGGCGGAATCTGGTCCTTGATCTCTTCGTGGATCTTCGGAAGCAATGACCAGTGGACTCCGGGGCGCTTGTGGTGTGCCGTATGGTAGCCGAGGTTGTAGGTCATGAAGTTGAAGAGGGGACTCGTACGATTCATGCTCGCGTCTTCGTGACACGATGGATAGTTGCCCGCGTGATGCTCATAGGTCGCCCAGGATGTGTGGCAGAGCGCGATGAACGAGGGAATCAGCAGGACCAGGAAGGCGTTCAGCGGATTGATGTAGAGCGCGATTCCGAGAATCGTCCAGACAGGGATCTTCATCAGCAGGAAGGCACTGAGGAATCTCGGATGTTTCCGACCGACGCGCATGATGTCGATCTGGTGGTTCAGAACGAGATCGATCGTGTACTCGACCCTGCCCATCTGTGAACCATCTTTGCGTGTCCACTTCGATTCATCGGGCTGGGGATGGGGTCGCTGATTGAGATAGTTGCGATGATGTCCGAGGTTATGATGCAGGACCCAGCCGTAGGGGCTGATTCCGGTCTGCAGAGAAAGCACCAACTCGTAGATGCGATTCAGGGCCGCCGAGTGAAACGTATTGAAATGCTGATGATGATGATTGATCGGCGCGACGAACATACTGACGATCGCGAGCGGAATCGTGCAGAGTGCGGCCAACCAGGTCGGAGCGTAGAAGAAGGCGACCGCATGCAGACCGAACATCGCCAACGCGTACGAAACGGAGCGGCGGTCCGCTCGGTAGCGAAGGATCGTTCCCTTCATCGACGCGACTTTCGTCGTTTCGTTGGAGGTAGCGAGATCCGGATCGCAGGCGGGCACAGGCTCGGCGAGGACGCGGGCATCGAGGTCGATCGCAGCGTTCATAGAATGTGTCAATCTTTCGCGGGGGGCGTCGGTTCATGAGGCTCTGGGCCGTACAGCCAGGTCGAGATCTGCCGAATCCGAGGACCTACTCGGCATTGCGACAGGACGCGAGCGCAGGTGTAGCTGAATTGAATTGCCCGGAAAACGATCGCGATCGAGCGCTACGTAAAAGCGTTGTAAATTTTCAGGGTTTCGACCCACGGATGCCCCAGGGCCACCGACACGAAGCCCCGGTCGCCTCGAGCAAAACCTTCAGCGGCGGTCGGCGACCTTCGACATATGCTCGATCTGGCCGTCTTCACTCCCCAGGAGCAGATCGTTGTAGTGGCGGTCACCGAGGTGGTGGTGCGCCCCGACCCGTTGGTAGCCGATCAGGACACAGCTCCGGAACGGCTCCTCGGTTCCGGTCGGTGGCGGTGCGACGTGGAGCCCGTCGCCGTAGTGGAAGGTGACGTCGCCGGGCAGTGCGGGCGGAGCAACTCCTTCCGGCGCGGATGGAGCCCCCCCTTCGGCGAACGCCAGCGACGTCTGCCAGGAACCCGGAAGAAATCGGATCTCACCGGCCTCTGGCGTGTTGGGTCCAAGAAATAGACTCATGACCGCCGTCGGGCACATGCTGGCGTGACCACCCATTCCACAATCGCGATGCCAGGGCAGGTCACCGAGTCCCTCGGCCACCCCGGGCTGCTTCCATAGAACGGTCACGCCGTCCTTGTCCTCCGGGCCCTGCTTCGTCGCCATCGGGACGTCGCAGAGCGCTGCGAGGCGCTCGATCCGATCATCTCCGTGGAGCGACCGCATCTTCTTCTTGGTCCCGGCGCGAAGCACTCGGCACACGACAGACTGACCCTCCTCCGTCTTGCCCCACCAGGACTGCTGATCCCCTTCGACGGCCTCGTCGCGTAGTTCATTGGCTTCGGCCTGCAGCGTCGCGACCTCCTCCGGCGAGAACAGGCCGCGAATCCACAGATAGCCGACGGCCCGCAGGTACTCCTTCATCTCCTCTTTATCATCGTCCGGGCGGAAGCCGTGACACGAATCGAACTGGCGGCCGGAGGCCCCACGCAGATCGACGGCGCTCTCGTCGTAGACGGGACGGCGAACGAACATCCAACGAAGCGCCGGCTCCCACTGCATCAACTCCATCAGATCCCCGCGTATTCGCTCGACACGGTTGCCATAGATCAACCCCGCGGAGGATTCGAGATCACGGGTCAGATGTTCCCAACTCACCTCGCTCAGCCCGACCACGGTCGAAGCCGCCTCGACACCGGGGGTCACGTCGACTCCCCTGTCGCGCTCGCTGTATGTCACTTCCTCGCCGGTCTCGCGAATCCGGATACCGAGGGGGCGTAGGGTCGCCGCGTAGTCAGACGGAAGCCGATCGCGCTGTTCTCGCAATCGCTCTAGAAGCTCGCCCGCATGGTATTGCCGAAATGAGCGCCGTTCGGGGGCGTTCTGGGTCGACATGTCGGAAGTCCTCCCATTGCGGGCGTATCTCGGCGCAAACTCGCGCCCTCCCTCGACCGCCAGCCCACCGCGGGCGTGCTAGAAAGCCGATATGAGAGTAGCCCCGAAGATCGTCGCGGTCGTGAATATCACCGAGGACTCCTTCTCGGATGGCGGACGCTACCTCGCCCCGGAGGCGGCGATCCGACACGCGCGCGCCCTCGCCGAAGCGGGAGCGGATCTCCTTGAACTCGGACCCGCCTCGAGCAATCCCGACGCGATCGCGGTCCCCGCTTCCACTCAGGTCGAGCGGCTCACGCCCGTCGTGGCCGCTCTTGCAGACGGTCCTCTGCCGCTTTCCATCGATGCAACGGATCCTCTGGTCCTGGCCTGGGCTCTCGGGACGAGCGTCGCCATGGTGAACGACATTCGTGGCTTTCCCGACAGCGAGACCCAGGAGCGCCTCGCGTCGGCAACGGCCGACGTGGTAGTCGTCCACTCGCTACTCGAACGAGATCGGGCCACCCGGGACACGGCAACCCCGACACAGGTCCTCGAATCGATCGAGCGATTCTTCGACGCACGGCTCGCCGAACTCACCCGCGCAGGCGTCGCCGAGGAGCGGCTGATCGTCGACCCGGGCATGGGGTTCTTTCTGGGAACCGACCCTCAGGCTTCGATTGCAGTTCTGCAACGTATTCCGGAACTGCGCGCACGCTTCGGGCGTCCGATCTTCATCTCTGTTTCGCGGAAGTCATTCCTGCGTGCGATCACAGGGCGCTCGATCGACGAAATCGGAGCCGCGACGCTCGCAGCAGAACTCCACGCTGCCCGTGTCGGTGCAGATTTCCTCCGCACCCATGACGCGGGAGCCCTGCGAGACGGACTTCAGATTCTCGAGGCGATCGAGTCGAAGTATTAGGCCGATTCACGGTCCCCTCGGGTTCGGATCTCGCCGTTCAGCGACCCGAGCCATCACGCAGGGGAATCGACTCGCGGGCCGGCGAAATCGACCAGGCGGCCATTGCAAAGCCAGCCAACGTCAGTAAGTGAATCAAGCTTCCCTGTGGCCGCAGCGCACAAGCAACGATCTCGCTTGGGTCGAATCCCTCGATCATGTCATCCCTCTCTCGACTTCCGAAAAGATAGGACACCTCGCCGGGGCGATGGTTCAGGACACACGCGATCGGTCAGGGTCTCGGCCTCGGACAATCCACTCAGGCTCGATCGACAGGCCAGTCGAATTCGTCGAGAACCCGCGATGCCAATGTACGTACTTCGCTCCAGAGTGGGTCCTCCCGACGCGCCCTCTCGGTCCAGAGTTCTACGTCCTTCGCCCCGACCATCGCTGCAAGCTTCGTATCGATCGCTTGCAGGGCGAGCATCTGCGTCTCACTCGGCAGGACACTGGTTCCGTCCATGAAGGCGGTATAGGCCTCGTCGAACTCGAAGACCAGATTCTCCGCCCGCCCCGGAACGGGCGGGTGCTGCGATACGACCTCCGGTGGGTTCGGCGGCTCGGCGAGGGAGAGCAGGACGCACCAGAGGCGAAGGGATCGGCTTTCGGGCTCCATCGGCACGACTTCCAGCCGGTTCATTCCGATCCCGATCGACTCGCGTCCACGCTCCAGATTCCCGCGCCGCTCGAGGAGATGTAGAGGAAGAGAAAACAGTAGAGGACGGCGAGCTCCCCGCCATTCTGAAGCGGCAGCACGGCCTGCGTGCCATGCGCCATCCAATAGGCCGCAGCCATCAGTCCGCTACACAGGAATGCGACCCACCGCGTCATGAAGCCAATGACGAGCAGAATCCCACCCACCAGCTCGATCGGTCCGGCCACGTAGACCACCAGATCCGGCAAGCCTGCCGGCGCGACACTCGGAAAGCCGAGCAGCTTCTGGGAGCCGTGCCACAAGAATGTAAAGCCAGAAACGATCCGAAGACAGGCGTACAGCTGTCCCTTCAGCGGAGCCATGAATCGAGCCATTGACAGCCTCCTTATGTGGGAATCGACCGGGAGTCGACACGATCGGTACGCGTCTTCGCTCTCGACCATCTCATCGGAGGCGATCGTACCCTACTCGGTGGCTTCGTTATCAAAGCATCCCGGATTTTCCCCACGTGACCTAGCGTCAAACCCGCAGACCCACTACGCGGACTATCCCCCATGGACGCAGAGGCCTCGGGTTCTATACTCTGCCATCTGGATCGCCTACGATCTGGTCGCGCGGCCTACCCTCCCTGATCGCGTGGTGTTGAGTGTCGATGGCCGGACGCCAGAACGACTCACGATGGCTCGTGCAGATCGGTGCCGATCGATCCGCCGCCGTCGTCCTTGAGCGCGCTCGCGCACGCGGAATTGACACCCTCGTGTTCGATCCGGAATCCGATGCACCTGGGGCGCGCATCGCCACGCGGCTCATGACGCGCGAGACGGACGATCTCGACGGAATCCACGCCGACATCCAGGCGGTCTCCCAAAATGGCCGGGTTCTCGGCATCGCGACGAATCTGCGCAGCGCGAACGCTCTTCGCGCTACCGCGAAACTTCGTGAGGACTTCGGCGTCCCGGGCCCTAGCTCGGAGGGAATCGAGACATTCCTCACGCGCTCAGCCTGGAAGAAGGTGCTGACAGACGCCGAAATCGCGACGCCGGTTTCAGCCATTCTCGAATCTCCGATCGAACTCGACCGATTTCTGGGCGCCTATCCCTCCGCGCTTCTCAAACCCGCAACCGGAGGGCGGGGTTCGGCGGGCGTCTCGCGAGTTCGGATCGGCGACCCACGCAATCGGGAGATTTTCGACGAGGCGCGGCTCGTGTCAGATTCTGAACTCGTGCGCGTCGAGGCCTTCGTGGCGGGAGACGAATACTCGGTCAACGGCGTGATTCGTGGTGGCGTTTTCAAGATGCTCTCTCTCGGACGCAGGTTCTCCATGCGAAACCTTCGCGGCACGCTCCCGACCGGGATGGCTTGGGGTTGTTCCCAGGCGGGCTCTCAAGCGGGCGACGACCCGCGGTGGAACGCCTTTGGTGAACTCGCCGCCTGCGTGGCCTGCATGGTCGGCGTCAACGAGAGCTTTCTGAGCTTGGACATCCTGGACGACGGAGAAGCGCTTCACGTGATCGATGTGCGGCCCCAACTCGGACTCGCGGTCGACCGCGGTCTGGCCTTCTCTGGAGTGGATATCGCTGCGATGGCGCTCGACTTCGCAATCGGAGCGAATACCGTTCCAGAAGTCGACGCAGGCAGGAATCGACTGGGATACGCCCTCCGCTTCCTCTACCCAGCTGCGCAGGGATGTCTCGAACTCAACCCCGAGGACCCGCCTGGTTCCGCCGAAGAGAAGAACACGACGGAAACGACGGGCTGGCGATCTGTCCCTCTCTCCGAGGGCCGAGCACAGATCGACTGGGAGAAGGAAGATGGACAAGCCGTCGAGCGCCCACGATCGACGGCCGACCGCATCGCCTGTGTCTTCGTCGAATCGGAAGATCGCAATGCCGCGTGGATGCGCGCAAACGAGATCGATCCCGATTCCCTTTTCCGTGTCCTCGAGTCGACCACCGAGGTCACGACCGCTCAGCCCATCTGGCCGATGCGGCCGACGGTGACCTGACGATCCACCTGCGAATGATCCGCTAGAACCCGCCTAGCGATCGAGTTCGCCGATTCGACCCCGCGATTCGAAGGCCGACCGAATCGACTTCACGTCCGCTTCGGTCAATCGACGGAAGGACTCTCCGTCGCGCAGCCAGATGGGATCCGCGCATTCCCACCGCTCCTCTCGGAGAACACGCTTCAGGATCTTGTTCGTCTCGGTCGAGGGAAGATCCTTCGCCACACGAACATAACGTGGAGCCATCTTCGTTCCCAGGTCCGATTGCTCGGACAGGAAGCGTCCGAATCCAGCCGCATCGAACTCGACGCCACTTCGCAGGATCAGCGAGGCCATACAATCGTCGCCGACATCCGCATTCGGAACCGCATAGACCGCTGCCAGTGCGATAGCTTCGTAGCGGCAGAGGATCCTTTCGACCGGGCCTGCGGCGATATTCTCGCCATCCACGCGCAACCAATCCATGTTGCGCCCCGCAAAGAAGAAGAAGCCCTTCGCATCGCGATAGCCCAGATCTCCACTCCAGTAGATTCCATCGCGCGTCCGCTCCTCGTTCGCCTCGTCATTTCGCCAATAGCCTTCGAATTGCCGTGCGCTCTCGGTGCTAACGATTTCGCCGATTGCTTCGTCGGAGTTCAGCAGACGTCCGTCCGCTCCGAAACGCGCACTCGGGCATTCCTCGCGGGTTTCCGGATCGAGGATGAGTGTCCCGGGCGGGGCGACACCCAGCGATCCGACCGGGGTGTCGGGCGTACGGCCAATCGCGATGCCGCCTTCCGTCGAACCGTAGGAATCGACGACCTCGCATCCGAAGCGTTCGGAGAAGCGGGCCAGGTCGTGCTCCGCCCCCTCGTTCCCAAAAGCCGTACGAAGCGGATTGTCCCCGTCATCCGCCTTGGGCTCGGTCGCCAGAATATAGGTCAGCGGCTTGCCGACATAATTGAAATAGGTGACGCCATACCGCCGCACATCAGGCAGGAAGCCCGAAGCCGAGAATTTTCGACGAATCGCCCAGGATCCTCCGGCCGCCATGATCGGCGCGACACCGGCCATGTGGGCATTCGAGTGGAAGAGCGGCATGACGAGATAGCCGCGGTCCAGAGCGGTCAACCCGCGCATCTGGCTCAACATCTTCCCGGCCGCAGCCGTCCGAGCCGAGGAACAGAGCGCCGCTTTCGGTTCTCCGGTCGTGCCGGAAGTGAAGATCAGCATATAGACCGCTGCCGGATCGGGCTCGATGTCGGGCACACCCGCACCCTTCCATGCCGCGATCGAATCGTGCCACGCCTCGCTCGCGATATCGAAAAGGCGGTCTTCGGGAAGGTCGAGGGAAAGACCCTCGAGGAGATCCGCATGTCGATCCTCGGTGATCAGGATCTGGCAATCCGTATGACGGATATCGCGTTCGAGTCCGGCACCCCGGCGAGTCGGGTTGATTCCAACGAGTGTCGCACCGGCGAGCACGGCGGCTCCAGTCAAGAATAGATACTCGGGCACGTTCTCGAGCAGCACGCCGACGTGGAAGGGGCCGCTGTCTCCCCCCCGCGCGAGGTCGTCGGTTCGCCACGAGAGCAGAGCCTCGGCACGCTCGCAGCAAGCCTCGACATATTCTCGCCAGGTCCATTGTTGGTCTTCGAAAAAGAGCGCCGGGGAGTCATCCTCCGCCCGCGCCAGGAGCAAATCACGCATGGTCACGATGGGTTCGCCTCGGTTCATTGCGCCATCGGGGCGCCTCGCGAGGCTGGATATTGCCACAACCCCGGCTGTGCCGCGGATGGAAATCCCCGGGCGATCTCGCCCTCGTCCCTCGGTGGGATGAATGAGGCGATCACCCTCGAGACTTGGGGCACTCGGAGAGAACGCCTCCATTCCCTCCGAGCGCCCCTCCGGTCAGGCCCAGCGCCAACCGAGCTTGCTCTGCGGCTGCAGGGGGCAAGCATCATCGTCGAAACCGATCAGACGCAGGCACCCGATCCTCGATGCACGAACGAAGGATTTGCGCTGAGACGAAAGGCCACAACCGACCGAAAACACCCGAAGAAAGAACAGAGTAGAGACGGCAGAGGAAAGCGAAGACTCGAAGTCGGACAGACATTCGAAACGCGCTTTCGCGTGAGGGGGCGGGGGCGGGGGCGGGGGCGGGGCGAATGGGACGGAGCAAATCTCGACGATGCATCCAACGATGCAACTCGAATCGTTTCGATCCTCGTGGAGGAAGGTTCCTCGACTGTCCGGTTCGTTTCCTTCTCGTGGCATCGCTAGTCGTGCGACGCCGCCGCATCCATCTATTTCTTCTCATGCCAGGCCGGGTTCTGTCAATCGAAATGTCGGATACATCGAACGTCTTTCGCCGCGCGCCTGGATCTCAGCCTCTGGATGAAACAAAAATGGCCTGACATCTCCATATCAGGCCATTCGTGCAACAAACATCGACCGGGAATTCTCGATCGCAGCCTAATCTGGCTGACGAACGTCAGCGAAGGGATCCGAGAAGAAAGACTCGACCGCTTCCACATCAATCGAGTGAGGTGACCTCGTCGAGCCCGTCGATGCCCGCGTAGGGATTGCTTGGATTTCGCCCCTCTTCGATGTCCTTGTATCGAACACCGACCGCCTGTTTGGTGAAGTCATGGGTGAAGATCCAGAATCGATCTGTACGCATCGCATCGATGATATCACCCGCGACCTGTGTCGGCGTTATGCCCATCGCAGTAATCGCTTCGCGTAATGGCGCGATGGTCGCGGTCTGCGCTGCCGTCAGCTCGACTCCGTCGTCCCGATTTCTCTCCGAATTGAAAATCTCGGTCTTGACCAGATTGGGGCACAGGCAATGGACCGCCACGCCTGTCCCCAGAAGCTCGCGGTAGAGCGACTCGGACAGACCGACCACCGCATGCTTCGTCGCGGTGTACATCCCGAGCACCGCGCTCGAGACATGTCCGGCTTCGGATGCGGTGTTGATGATGTGTCCCTCACCCGCTTCTTTCATGATCGGTCCGAAGGTCGTCACTCCATAGGCGACTCCGAGAACATTCACATCGACGATCCAACGCCAATCCTCGGGCGTCGTCTCGAGCATGGGCCCCGCCGGAGCGACGCCCGCATTGTTGAAGAGCACATGGACCGCACCGAACTGCGAGAGCGTTCGGGCTGCCAGATCCTTGACGGAGTCCGGGTCCCGCACGTCGCAGACGACGCCAACGACATCACCGCCTTGCTGGGAGAGGCGAGCCACCTCCCGATCGAGATTGCCCTTCTCGACATCGGCCATGACGACCTTCAACCCCTCTTTCAGGAAGCGCTCCGTCACGCCCAGGCCGATCCCACTCGCGGCTCCAGTCACAACCGCGACGCGGCCCTTGAAATCATCCATGAAGATCTCCTTCGATCACCGGCCATGCCGATTCGCCGCAGAGCTTGATCGCCCACGCGCAATCGCCCGTCGGTCGAGTCTAGCCTCACGTCGGCTCGCCGCTTCCCGCACCGATCCCGGCGGCGGCACGGCACACCGGCGCTAGACTGGCGGCATGCCCATTCTCGACCGCTTTCGAATCGACGACCAAGTGGCCCTCGTTACCGGTGCCGGCCGCGGAATCGGCCGCGCAACGGCCCTCGCCCTCGCCGAATGCGGCGCCGATGTCGCTCTCGCCGCACGCAGTGTCGACCAGCTCGAAGCCGTCGCGGAAGAGATCCGCAAGCTCGGCCGAGGTGCACTCGTCGTCGAATGCAACGCATCGAACACCGAGAACCTCGAGGCCTTCGCGACACGAGCCGCCGACGAGTTCGGCCGCATCGACATCGTGATCAACAATGTCGGGGGTTCGATGCCGAAGAATTTCCTGCAGACAACGGAGAAGGAATTCTCGGGCGCCTTCCATTTCAATGTCACTACGGCATTTGCCCTCTCGAAGGCCGCCGTCCCGCACATGCTCGAGCGCGGAGGCGCGATCGTGAACATCTCATCCTCGATCGGCCAGATGACCGGCAAGGGCTTCACCGCCTATGGAACAGCGAAGGCCGCGATGACCCATTTCACGAAGTTACTGGCCGAAGACCTTGCGCCGAAGATCCGAGTGAACGCGATCGCGGTCGGCTCGACCGCCACTTCTGCGCTCGAGACAGTGCTCACCAACAAGACCGTTCACAAAGCCATGGTCGATTCGACACCGCTCAAACGGCTCGGTGAGCCGGAAGACATCGCCCTCGGAGCGCTCTACCTCGCGTCGCCCGCCAGCGCCTACGTCACCGGATCCATCATGGATATCCATGGTGGCATTACCAGCGCGAACCTCGACCTCGATCTCGCGGGGCTTTGATCGCGATTCGCTGGCGCGAAGCGCTGGG
>JAPYTP010000001.1:0-13594 GCA_029941885.1 Myxococcota bacterium | reverse complement strand
CGCGAAGCGCTGGGACGCAGGCGCTGATCGCGATTCGCTGGCGCGAAGCGCTGGGCAGATCGTCAGTCCGTCGTCTCTTCCAGGGTGCCTGCGGCAAGGTGTTTGTCGATCGTGGAGTCGTCGAGGCCCATCACGACGCTCGCGATCTCGCGCGTGTGTTCGCCGATCAACGGCGCTTCGAAGACGTTGATGTCCTCCATTCCGCTGGTGTGGAATGCGGGCCCTTCGAAGGCCATCCAACCGAGCCCCTGCTGATCGACCCAGCGCGGATAGCCTCGTGCCTGGAAATGGGGATCGGCGAGTTGATCTGAGGCGTTGTACATCGGCGCCGCAGGGACGCCAAACATCTGCAGTGTCGCCGTAACCGTCCGCTTGCTCATGGTCTTCGTCCATTCGATGAGATGCGCATCGATCTCGTCATGCGCGGCAAATCGACCTTGCGCGCCGGCAAGCTCGTCCGACTGACTCCAATCCGGATTCCCGAGTGCGCCACATAGCCGCTTCCAGTCCGCATCGTCACGAATCGTGATCGCGACCCACTGGTCGTCGCCGGCACAGGGATAGGAGCCCCAGGGCGCACCGCGTTCGTTTCGGTTTCCCAGAGGCTGAACGCTGCCCGGTTCGAGTCCGGCCTTCAGCATCTGCGTCCCAAGCATGTTGACCACACCCTCCGCCTGGGCCACCGAACCGTGCCCGCCTCTACCCGTACGAAGCCGTCGGATGAGTCCGGCGAGCGCGGTGATCGAGAGAAGTCGTCCCGCCAGATGATCCGGAAAAATCGAAGTACCTCCCGCTGGCAATCCCTCTTCGGGGTAGTCCCAGAGATAGACGAGCCCTCCGATCGGCTGGGTGCTCGGGCCATATCCGATCCAGTCGGCCCAGGCGCCGTGATCCCCGAGCAACTGACTGCTCGCCATGATGATTCCTGGGTTCGTCTTCGAGAGTTGCTCGTAGCCGACGCCCATCGCGGCCATCATCCCGGTCGAACCGTTTTCGGTAACGACGTCGGAATGCTTGGCAAGCTCGTGCAGCAGGGCGACGCCCTCTTTCGTCTTGAGGTTCACACCGAAGGCGCGCTTCGATCGATTCGAGGACGCGAAGGATCCACTCATCTCCGTGGACATTACGACGCGAATGAAGTCCGGATAGGTTCGACTCTCGATCTTGATCACGTCGGCGCCATAGTCGGCGAAGAAGCGAGCCGCCTCGACCCCCACTCCCCCAATGCCGAAGTCGAGGACGCGCAGCCCTTCGAAGGGGCGCGAGGGATCCGGCCGCGAACCCGAAGGTGTGGGTCTCTCGCCAGGCCAGAATCCAGAAGCGATCTGATCCGCGTGTTCCCCAATTTCGGGAGGCCGCGTGCGATAGCCCATACGTTGTCGATCGAGTTCGAAGAATCCGGATGCGACCTGTCCGATCGCCCCGGCAGCATATTCGGCCTCGACGAAGGTTCCGCGCGACTGGAAGTGATCGTTGTCGATGACTTCGTTCGGCGCGAGAACCGGCGTGCAGACGATTCCGCGTTTCTGGGCTTCGAACGAAACCTCTTCGTGGGTCATCGTCTCGAAAAGATCCCCGATCACGACCGCCAGTGCCTCCGCGATCTCCATGCGCCCCAGAAAGGAGTCATATTTCGGATCCTGGAGATAGTCGGGTTCACCCAGCCACTCTCGCATCGCGCGCCACTGACGTGGCGCCATGATGACCAGGCGAACGTATCCGCCCTTGCAGGGGAAGATCGGGTAGACCGGTCCGGAGCCCACTCGCGTTTGCGGGGCATCGATGCTCTTCGCCTCGTTCAGGGATCCATTCGAAAAGGACCAGTCGGTCTGCTGCGCCACGGCTTCGAGTACCGAGAGATCGATCGACTGCCCCCAACCCGTTCGCTCGCGCTGGTAGTAGGCGGTCATGACCGAATAGGCGCCCATGATTCCGGCGATGTCGTAACACATGGCCGCAGGAGAAAGCAGCGGTTCGCGCGCGCCAATTCCCGCCTTGAATTGCATGCCCGAAATGGCGCACATCGTCGAGTCCGTCGCGACCCAGTCGCGATAGGGGCCGGTCTGCCCGAAGTCCGAGATCGAAAGCACGATCAGGTGCGAGAATCGTGCCGTTAGCGTCTCTGGATCGAGCCCCCGCTCCTCCATTCGACCAGGCTTCTCGGATTCGATCAGTACGTCGGCGCGGGCGAGCAACTCGAGCAGCTGTCGACGGTCGTCTCCGGCGTCCAGATCGAGAGCCAGGCCGAGCTTGTTCGAATTCCGGGACGCGAAGTAGAGGCTGCGGCCCTCGGAGTCGAAAGGCGGGAGGCTCCGGGAGACAGCGCCGCTCGGCGGCTCGACGCGGAGCACCTCGGCGCCGAAATCGGCGAGGACGCGGCCGGCGAGTTCGCCCTTCTCGTCGGCGAGGTCGACGACGCGAAGTCCGGAGAGAGGGTATCCGTTCGACATGCTCTTCTCGACTTTCTTCTTCCCCGGTTCGGGATCATTCGATCAACCGGCGGGTCCAGGGTTCCGCCTGGAGACCAAGGCTACTGCGACCACGCAGGCTAGGAAAGAACCGGCAGCGTGAGGTCCTGCTGCTCTCGTAATACGGGATAGAGGAGCGACTCCTCCCTCGACAGTCTGCGGTGGAAATATCGGATGAACTCGTCGTCACGTTCGGGACCAGAGGCCAGAACGAGTTCTTCCAGCCTGGCGTCCGCCTCCTGCCAGGTGGGTGGACGTCTGCCCAGCAGCTTGGCCACGTCATCGAGATCCTCGGCCTCGAGCGCGGGTCCGAAGCGGTCCGATCGATCGAGATAGACGACCATTCTCTGGATCCGATCGAGCTGATAAGCCCGCTCGCCATCCTCTCCGGCCGCCACGGGGTCGAGCAGTGTCGTCAACTGTCCGATCGCGCTGGAACGTCGCGATGGGCGCTCCTGCGGGAGCCTGGGCGGCTCGAGCTGCGTTCCTGTCGTCTGTGCCATGAGTTCGAGCCCACAACGCCCATAGCAGACGTACCAGGCCAGGTATTGAACGTAGTTCGCCTCGGGCACCGGGTTGCTGAGTTGCCCCGAGACGGAGAGCGGGTTGATCAGGCAGAAACGGATCGTGTGGTAGTCGATCACGTTGAAGTCGATCTCCCGCCCGCTGATCTCGCCATATCGACGCATGATCTGGCCCTGCGGAATCAGCATCGGCTCGGTCAGCGATCGGGTCCGAAAACTGGCGATATCCGCTGCGTAGTCCCCGATATAGGCGAGTTCGAAATCGAGTAGCCCGGTCATGCGTTCGTCGTCGAACATGAACTGGCCGCCGTCGCAGACGACGAAGGAGAGCTCCGTTCGCTCCGTGGGGACGTTTCGCTTGCACCACCCCAACTGGAATTCGATCATCGGGTCGGGCCTTGTCTTGGTCGCTCGATAGCTTCGCTCGAACCCCCGGGTCTCGCCGAAGCAGCTCGCCTCGGGACCGTCGGGGCGTCGGTAGCCGATTGCTTCGAACTCCTCGATCGGGATCGAGTGGATTTTCGCGAGGTGCCGAAGGTATTCGTCGAGGACCTTCGTACGATGTGCATCATCGTTGGCTGTATCGAGCCCGAAGCGGCCCGGGATCCTCTCGAGCAGGAGACCGGGTGGATCCTGACAGATGCCGTAAGGGTGAGGGACCAGGATTCCGTTGCGCTCGAAGACTTCGATGACGTGCATCTCGCGCTCCAAGGGTCGGGTGCTGGTATGAAATTCGCCTCGGGCACCACGCCAGTAGAGCGGCAGGATGTCGCCATCCTTCGTCTCGAGTTCGAAGAAACAGGCGGGACGCCAACGGGGCTGTGCTTCCCAGGCAATCACCCGCCCCCCAAGTCGGCGTTCCGTCCATTCGAAGGCCTGCTGCCAATGTGCAGGAAGGGAGACCCTCGTCTCGGCGTCGAGTTCCACTCGCATGGCTTCGCTCCTGTGTGGTTCGACCTGCCGCGAACTCCCATCACTGCGCAATCCCTTGCGGGTTCGCGCGCGATCCCGCGATCGATCGGGTCCTTGATCGTAGGGCGACGGGTCACGCGGATCGACGTCCAGCGGAAGATCGACTCAAGGGCTCAAGACAAGACGCCGGCGATCCGACGCAACCGGTACCGGCCCGGCCCGCGCGTCCACTGTGCGGGGTGGCCACTTGACCCCATGGGAGTCTAATCCCTGGGCCCAGGATCGGAGTGAATCAATGGGAACCGCCGTCTGGATCGAAAAAGCGAAATTCCGTATGAGTGCGGCTGGCGAACGCGCCGCCGTCGCGGCCGTCAAGGCGGCGTTTCCGTCGGAAGCAACCTTCCTGCAGCGGGGCATCCACGAGAGGCCCTCGGCCTATCGAAACTTCGCCAGCGCCACGACCTTCGCAGGCACGATGCGAGCGGTCATCGGCCTCGGCGAACATCTGCTCGTACACGAGATGCCCGAGGGTGGGGTGAGCGGCGTCGGTCGCGAAGGCATGATGGATGAGCTGCCTGCTCGCGCCATGGCGCGCTACTTCGAGCCGATCGCACCCTTCGTCGAGACCGGCAGCTTCATCGAGTTCGAATCGGACCATGGCGGTATGTGGACACGATTCGAGTTCAGCAACGGCACCCTGCGAGTCGTCGAGCGAGAACTCGGCGCCGACGAATTGGGCGACTGGGGCGTGATCGAACACGACCGAACGGAAGTCCTACTCGACCCGCTGCCCTAGATCAGGTAGGGGCTGGAATCCCCGGCTTCGTGGCTCCCCCCTCTCGATGTGCGGGGGGGGATTGGAGCGGTTCGATCGGACCCGCTCAGACTGCGTCCGCACCCACCAGCGACTCACCCTCCTGGGATCGACCGGTCGTCACCGCATCGACATCGTTCTGTTCCGCCTGGTGAAAAAAACTCGCTGCCGAGGCCGCCTTCCACGCGCGCTCGAAAGTCTCGGGGAGTTCGTCTCGAAGCAGGGCACCGGGTTGCAGATATTCGACGATCTCGCCGTAGTGGCGGGTCTCGAGCTGCGAGACCCGGCGCATGATGTGCCAGGGCCGCAGCTCGGCCGGGTCCGAGAGCCCCGCTGCTCCCATTAGATCGACCGCCGCATGAATCGTCTCACCGTGGTAACGCGCAACCCGGCGATATTTCTCTGACACCACCAGGCCAGCGGTGAGCGACGGGTTCTGCGTCGCGATCCCCACCGGACACGCGTTGGTGTTGCACAGGCGCGCCTGGATACAGCCCATCGCCATCATCATCGCGCGCGCCGAATAACAAAGATCGGCACCCAACGCAATCATGCGCGCCAGACCGAAGCCACTCGAAACCTTTCCAGACGCAATGATCTTGATCTGATCCCGCAACGCGACTCCCACGAGCGAATTGTGGACGAAGGTGAGTCCTTCGACGAGTGGGCAACCGAGTCGATTCGAGAACTCGAAGGGTGCCGCTCCAGTTCCCCCTTCGCCGCCATCGACCGAAATGAAGTCGGGAACGAGGCCCGTCTCGAGCATTGCCCGACAGACCGACAGAAACTCGCGGCGCTTGCCGACGCAGATCTTGAAACCCACCGGCTTGCCGCCCGCAAGGGTCCTCAACTTCGTCACGAACTCGAGCAATTCGATCGGCGTCGAAAACGCAGAATGCGCCGGCGGCGAGATGACGTCCGCTCCCATCGGAACCCCGCGAATGGCCGCGATCTCGGGGCTGATCTTTGCGGCGGGGAGAATCCCGCCATGTCCGGGCTTCGCGCCTTGGGAAATCTTGATCTCGATCATCTTCACCTGATCGAGCTGAGCTCGTTCGGCGAATGCATCCTCGTCGAAGCTCCCGTCAGCGCTGCGGCAACCGAAATAGCCGGTCCCTATCTGCCAGATCAAATCGCCCCCATGAAGATGGTGCGGACTGATCGAACCCTCGCCGGTGTTGTGCGCGAAGCCCCCGTCCTTGGCGGCCTTGTTGAGCGCCTCGACTGCCGCCCCGGACAGAGCCCCGAAACTCATCGCAGAAACGTTGAAGATCGACGCCGAATAGGGCTTCTCGCACCGGCCCGCCCCGATCGTGACGCGTGGACTCGAACACAGAGGAGTCGCCGGCACCATCGAATGATTGATCCACTCGTAGCCGGCCTCGTAGACGTCGCGCTGCGTGCCGAAGGGAAGCGTGTCGACGTCACCCTTGGATCGCGCGTAGACGAGAGATCGCTCTTCGCGATTGAAGGGCCGTCCATCGATATTGGATTCGACGAAGTACTGCTGAATCTCGGGGCGGATGGCTTCGAAGAGATAGCGAGCGTGGCCGATCACCGGGAAATTTCGACGGATCGCGCGCTTCTTCTGCAGCATGTCCGTGACACCGAGCATCACGATCGGGCCGACGAGGATGGCACCGTAGGCCGCGGCCGGCTGGAAGAAACTCGCGACCGCGAGCCCCCCGACGACGACGACGGTGGTCGTCACGAAGATCGTCCGCGCGGACACTTCTCCTCTCGAGATTCCCCAGAGACTCAGGACTGAAAAGGGCCCGACGATCAAAAACGCATAGAGGGCTGGCGCCCACTGGTGCCCAATCGCGGCAAGGCTGGCGAGTACGATCACGTTCAGCGTGACAAGGATGGCGTTCATTTCTGCCTTCGTATCGAAGAGGAGCGGAGATGCACGAACTCTCCTGATTGGTCGGACATAGCGTCGACTCATGGCGAGTGTACCCGTGTTGCCCGACACGTCTCGTTTTACCGATCGACCCATCAGGGGAAGACCTGAGATTCCGATGCCGGCGAGGGTCCCCACGCAAGCTAGCCTCGAACAACCCGCTGACATCTGAACCGGCCGTGATCAGCGGCCGGGAATCATTGCTTCGATCGCCAGGCGTATCGCCTTCCGATTCCGCTCGTCATTGGTCAAGAGCAGATCGGCGTCGACGAGACGAAACGGCTCCTCACCGAACTCCGAGCGATAACTCGCAGCAAGCTCGATTCCGCCTGCCCTGAAATAGACCAGACTTCCCTCGACGTCGTAGATGTAGACGCGCAGACTCATCGCCGGAATGACGAGCGGCTCGGCCGCGATCGACCAGAAACGCCTCTCCCCGTCGACGACCCCGTCCCACTCGGCCTGCCCGGCGCTCCACAGCACGGAAACCAAAGCAAGAGAAGGCTCCACTCGAAAATCACAACCGTGCTCCGATTGAATCGCCGCCAAAGCGACGCGCCTCGCGCGATCGATTCGGTTGCGATCTGGCAGACCGTCATGGGGGTCGTAGAGATCCCCGACGTCGAAACGGGCGCGCTTCCAGGTTCGCCCAAAATCCGCTTCTCGCATGACCTCGAATCCCGCCTCGGCCAGTTCGACTTCGATCAGTCGGTCGAAGGCCTCGAGTCGCTCAGCTGCACCTTGTAGATCGGTCCGATTCACCAGCGAGGCCAAACAAAGGCGTGAAACCCGCGGCGAGTCCGCCGATTCGTCGCTTCGAGAAATCGTCACCGATCTGACGATGAAGGGATTCGAATCGACTAGCAAGGATGCCGCGTCGGGAGAACTCGTGCTGCAGCCGAACAGGAGCGCCGTAGGAGTGAGCACGACCTGGACGACGAATCGAAAGGAGCGAGGCAACCGGTCGAGAGGAGACATCCGTTCTCTTGTGCTCATGCGAGGAGTACGAGATTATCGTGGGATGGTCGGCTACGCGTCAAGTCTTTCGCGATTACGACCCATCGCGCTCCTCCTCGGGTGCACTGGCCTCCTCGCGGAAGGCTGCGCCAGTCCGCCCTCGGACATCGATCCCGTTAAGAGTCCCACCTACCAGGAGACCGAACGCGAACGCGAACGCGAGATGAAGGAAGCATCACGAGAGTTTTCGGACCAGGTCCTGAAAGCCGGACTGGTCTTCGAGGACGAGGCTCTTCGAATCTATTTGCAAGAGCTGCTCGATCGCCTCTTGATCGCAGAGGGCCTCGAGGCGGGCGAAGTCGGAGTCGCGGTGCTCGAGAGCACGGCTCTGAACGCGCACGTGCGTGCGGACGGAGTGATCTACCTCAATCTCGGTGTGATCAGCCAGATCGAGAACGAGGCGCAGATCGTCTTCTTGATCGGACACGAGCTCGCTCACTACCTGGGCCGACACGCGCTGAAGCGAGAAATCTTCGAGAGCCGTGCGGCGACGATCACTCTCTGGAGACGTGCAGCCCTCGGCGTGGCGCTCCTTCCGCTCGGCCAGACAGTCCTCGCCACGGCGGATATCGAGCGAGAAGGAAGGACGCGGGTCCTCGCGCCCCTACGCAGTGGCTATTCACAATCACTCGAAACCGAGTCGGACGACTACGGTTTCATGGCACTCGTACGAGGGGGCTACGACCCGACCCAGTCGGCACGCTTCCTTCAGCTCATGCTGAACGACCACGAACTCGAGCGTCAGGAAATCAGCAGCGCCAAGGGGGACGAGGAGGACGATCCCTATTTCTTCGCGAGCCATCCAGACCTGCTGGCACGCCTCGGTCACTTTCGAAAGATCGACGAAGAACGACGATTCGCCTGCAAACAGGCGCCCCTCGAACATCGAGACGCCTGCGTTGGGACCGACGCACTCCTCGGGGAAACCGAATACAGGGTCCACGTCGAGAGGGCGGTACTCGAAACCGCACGCCTCGACCGGAAGCGGGGACGGCGTCGACGGGCAATCGCAACGATCGAGCGGATGCTCGTCTTTCATCCCGAGTCGGTCGACGGATGGACGATGCTCGGGGAAATCCGAGGCGGCTGGGGCCCTCGAGTCGATGGCCTGGCAGAGGCGATCGAAGCGATCGAGCGCGCGATCGAGATCGATCCCACAGCCCCTCGTGCACATCGCGAGCTCGGATTCCTCGCCGAACGCGCGGGCCGCTTCGGTGATGCGCGCCTCGCGTTCGCGCGATACCTATCCCTCGATCCCGAAGCCAAGGATCGCGCCGTCATCGAGTATCGCCTCGAACGCCACCGCGGCGCGTCTGGCACGGCGGAGGGAACACCATGAATCCGGCGCCAATCCTCTGCGTGACCGGAGGAGCGGCGCTCGCTGTGCTCTGTGCGATCTCGCTGATCGCCTTCGGACCCGCACCCGCACGAGCCGAGTTCGACCCCTTCGACTTACCGCGTACACGCTTCGCCACCGAGGTTTCACGAATCGCACTACGACCCCTCAGATCGCCCGCCGAGATCCCGATCCCAGCGCGCCTCGAGAACATCCTGACCGATCGAATCCTCGGACAGCTAGCCAAGGCCGAATTCGAAACCGTCCACCCCGTGGAGTTCGAAAGGCGTTGGCGAAAATACTCGACCCTGGTCGGCGGCACCTACGACACCACGACGGGCCGGGTCAAAGAGGATCCATACGCGATCGTGAATGAATTCACACTACGGGACCTCGCTCTCGAACGCGGAGCGGACGCGATCCTGCTACCGACTCTCTTCTATGGGAGAGTCGATCCAGTCGCCGATGGGATCGTGCTCGAGACGCTCGGGGTTCCGCTTGCCTGGCAGACCCAGTCGATCTATCTGATGAACTACGCCGATTGGCCCCAGGAAGTGACCGCGCTCTTCCTTGGAATCGAGATTCGCAGTGTCGACGGCGTTCGGCTCTATCGCGCCGGCTGCGCGATCACCTGGACGCGTATCTATCGGGCGCGTGGCTTCTCGGATCGTCGCCCCGACCGCGTCTACGAGGAAACCGAATTCGACGCGACCGTCGCCCGCTGCCTCGCGCCCCTCTCGTCCCTCGCGTCCGATCTGGCGCGTGAGAGGAACGCCACGCCGGACCTCGAGACAGGATCGGGGGTGCCGCCGCTCCCCTAGAGCGGCTTCCAGTGCGGATCGCGCTTCTCCCGAAACGCCTTCATCGCCTCGCCCATGTTACCCGTGAAGGTTCCGAGGACCTGCGTGCGATTTTCGAGTTCCATTGCGTGTCGCAGGCTGGGGGCATCGAGATTCGCCCACATGCCGGTCTTGGTCATCCAGACACCATACTCGTTGTTCTGCACGATCAAGCGCGCTGTCTCGAGGGCTTTCTCGACTTCTTCTCCCTCGGCGACCACGCTCTGGACGAGTCCCATCTCGAGCGCTTCCGACGCATCGAAGTGGCGACCGGTCGTCATCAACTCGAAGGCACGCCCGGGTCCCACGAGTCGAGGCAGGAAATAGCTCGTTCCCATATCACAGGACGACAGTCCGACTCGGATGAAGACGGAGCCGAACCGGGTGGGGTATCCCCCTGCTGGACCAGGTCCGCACCCGAGCAGAAACCCTGTCCCGCTCCATTCAAGATGACCACTCGCGTCTCGCGATCGTGACGCAGGCGCTTCATCTCCTCCGTCAATTCGGTCACCAGACTCATCGCGAGGGCATTACGGCGCTCCGGACGATTCAGGGTCACGAGTGTGACCCCGTCCTCGATCTGTTTCGTAAGGATCGTCGACATGCTCGAGTTACCCGATCCCGACGGCGCTGGCCTGGTCCTCTAGGAATTTCGCGATCGCGTCATCGACGTCCTTCCCCGGCGCGACCCCCATGTCCTGGAAGCCGCGCATGACCACGACCCGATCGACGCCGATCTCCTCGTAGCGTTTGGCAGTGTCCCCATCGATCGGACCCGGAGGTGTAATCGTGATCGTGAGCCGATCGAGAGAGCCCGGGCGTTCTGTACTCTTCGCCGTCTCCTCGAGGGCACTCACCATCGCTGCTGCCGCATCGACGTCCATGAAAAATCCATACCAGCCGTCTCCCTGGGAGACCGCACGACGCAACGCCGGCGGAGAGTTCCCGCCGACGATGATCGGCGGGTGGGGATTCTGGATCGGCATCGGGTGGGATTGAATTCCCGAGAATTGCGTGAACTGGCCGTCGAAGCTGGGCTTCTCCTGCGTCCAGAGGGTGCGCAGGACCTCGATGTGCTCGGTCGTTCGTGCACCCCGTTCTTCGTAGGGAATGCCGAGCGTCTCGAACTCGCGCGGGACGTAGCCCACACCGAGACCGAAGAGAAGACGGCCCTTCGAGAGCACATCGATGCCGGCGAGTTCCTTGGCGAGCACGACCGGATCGCGCTGAGGCAGCAGGATGATCCCCGAACCGATCTTGATCCGCTCGGTCTTGGCCGCAGCGAAGGCGAGGCTCGCGATGGAATCGACGAAATTCGATTCTGGCGGCACCGGGGACGGGGGTTCGTGGGGATCCATCAGAACGATATGTTCACCCGTCCAGACCGACTCGTAGCCGAGCTGCTCGCAAGCGACGACGCATCGCTCGATCGAGTCGGCGTTGTTGAGCGCACCCACGTTGAATCCAAAATATCCGAAGTCCATGTCTCTCCTTCCGGACTCTCCCGAGTCGACTCGCTAGTCCATCACGACTTCGGACATCGCCTGCAGCGAAGCCGGATCCTGAGCGTGCAGCAGCATCGTCGTGACGCGACTCTCCTTCCAGGCCTGAAGGCGGTCCCGAATTCGCTCCTTCGAACCGATCAGCGCAATCTCGTCGATGAACTCGTTCGGAACGGCGGCCACCGCCTCCGCGCGCTCGCCGACCATGAAATGGTCCTGGATCTTCTGAGCGGCGTCGGGATACCCCATGCGGCCCATCAACTCCTTGTGGAAGTTTCGATCCTTCGAACCCATGCCGCCGATATAGAAGCCGAGCATCGGCCGCAACGCGTCGAACGCACTCTCCATGTCGTCGGTGACGTTGACGCTCACACCCTGGACGATGTCGAAGTGGTCCGGCGCATCGGTCAGCGAGTCAGCATAGACCTCTTCGCGGTAGGGCGTATACCAGAGCGGAATCCAGCCGTCACAGACCTCTGCTGCGAGCGCCACATTCTTCGGTCCTTCCGCCCCGAGATAGATCGGCAGGTCTGCCCGAAGCGGATGGGTGATCGGCTTGAGCGGCTTGCCCATTCCCCAGGCGCCTTCGCCGAAATAGGGCAACGGATAATGTTCGCCATCATTCTTGACGGGTCGCTCACGGCGCAGGACCTGACGCACGATGTCGACATATTCCCGCGTGCGAGAGAGGGGCTTGCTGAAGGGTTGGCCGTACCAGCCCTCGACGACCTGCGGACCCGAAACGCCGAGACCCAGCATCATCCGTCCGTCGCTCAGGTGGTCGAGAGTGAGCGCGTGCATCGCGGTCGATGTCGGTGTGCGCGCAGAGACCTGGACGATCGACGTTCCCAGCTTCAACCGGGTCGTATGAGCACCGATCCAGGTAAGCGGTGTGAAGGCATCCGAGCCCCAGGCCTCCGCCGTCCACGCCGAATGGAATCCGAGGCGCTCCGCTTCCTGGGCCACCTCGATGAAATTCGGCGGCGGCTGGGCCTGCCAATATCCGAACATCACACCGAAACGAAGGGAGTCGCGTAAAGGGGGGCTGTCGCTCACCGGAGGGGCTCCTGATCCAGGTTGCCTAAGGGGCCAATTCGCCGCATTCCGCGGCCGGAATCTGCCCCATCTCGGCTGATTGCCAACAATTCCTCGCGGTGGCGCCGGTCGCCCGATCACGCGAGACCCGCTGAGCATAGCCTCGCGAATCCGTTGCGCGCCAAGCTTTCGGCCCGATCCGGACGCCCCCACCGCGGCTGGCTCGACTCCCCGACAGGCCGCGGCCCCAACTCTTCGATAAGCCAGAAATGACTGGAATCATTGGAGCCATCGGCCTCGCCGCCCTCGCTCGCTTTCCGCTCTGGATATTTCATCCCGGGCAAAGCTGGGCACGGTCTCTCTGCGCCGTGATCACCGTCGCCGGCATCGTCGGCGGTACAGCTTGCGCAGTCTCCGCCTTGCGTGCGGAGAACGCTCAGCAGTCGATCCTGCAGATCCAACCCTTTTCCGTGATGCTCATGGCCACGATCTGTGTCTGCTTCACCTGGATTGGAATCGAGTCCGGCTGCTACTACCTGCGCATGAAGCGTCGTCTCGGCCTCGCCCAGCCCGAGACGACCCATCGCTTCCTGCTATGGGCCATTGCGAGCGGGTGTACAGTCGTCGCGCTCGGGACCAACGTCGTCCTCGCTGCATCGGGAATCGCGACCCTCTCGATCGTAGCCACGACGATCATCGCCTACGGCAGTCTGGTCAGCTTCACCTCATGGTGACTCGCGTTCTTCCTACCCGACCGCTATCGAATGACCGTCCGGGGAGTCGAGCCGCAGGCGAGCGCGAAAGCCGATTGACCCGACGCGTCCAGCGAGCCTGCTAGCCTCACAGCCATGGATCCGCGCGTTTCCGCTCTGCTCGACAAACAGGAGATCGAAGAAGTCATCCTTCGCTATTGCCGCGGGATCGACCGGCGGGATTTCGATCTCGTCCGCAATTGCTACCACGCCGACGCCCAGGACCATCACGGCAGCTTCTCCGGTGGAGTCGAGGAATATATCGCCTGGGTCGACAAGCTGACCACACGCTATCGCTGGTCGATGCACCTGGTCGCCAACATCCTGGTCGATCTCGGGGGGGATCAGGAAAGAGGCGACGGCGACAAGGCTGTCTGCGAGACCTACGGTGTTTCGCTCCACCGAAGCGACGACACCAAACCCTATATGAACCTCGCGACTGGTTTTCGCTATCTCGATCGATTCGAGCGACGTGAGGGGGCCTGGAAGATC